>JBBSJF010000036.1:0-10381 GCA_038257495.1 Saccharimonadales bacterium (SeqCode)
GCTCTTAGTACGAACTCTCAGATAACCATCAAGCGCGTCCCTTTCGACTTTTTATGTCTTGAGATACTTAAGCTCAAAAAAATGGGTGCCACGTTTACGGTCAGCAAGAAATACAAAGCGCTTAACGGCTGGACAGACCTTGTAGACGTAACCGTTCACAAACACAATGGTTTACTCGTAGCACTAGAAGAAAAAGTATATTCTCGCCCCTACCCCGGACTTAATGCCGACCATCTGCCTTATTTTGTACCTATTTGTAGCCAAGCCGCAGGCAGAACACTTATACACGACTGGATGTTCGAGAACAGGGCTATTTACTATACAGAAATGACTAAAGTAGGTATGAATGTAGAACTAGCCGATCCACACAGGTTATACATATATGGTCCTACAAAGTTTTCTGCTGCAGAAGTAGTATGCCCGCCAGCACTACGACCCGCAAGCTTGCTGCTTATAGGCATGCTTGGCGCACAAGGAACATCTACGCTGCGAAATATCTACACTATCAACCGTGGATACGAGAATATCGCCGAGCGCCTCAACGCTCTGGGAGCTAAAATTACCGTCCTCCACGACGTATAAACCGAATAAACTTCCCACGACCTGACGGTCGGGGAATAATGCTCCGTTATTTAACTGCTTTTCTACATGTGTTTATCTGATAAACATATTGGCAACTACCTACTTATCACTGGTGCGGGCGGGGAGAGTCGAACTCCCTTCGCTTGTTTGGAAAACAAGAATAATAACCGCTATACCACGCCCGCATTAAATGTAATTGTACTACACCTCTCTTAATACTCCATCTATCCACCCCATAATTTTTCTAAACAACACAACACCGTTCTTACGATTACCTAAGCTGTGTACTCTTAATTGAACCGTTCCATACGGTAGCTTGCCTCTACCATTCCTGCTCTTATCCGTTCGTAAATCTATTTGTGTTTTTCGAAAGTTCTTCTCGTTTAAACCCGTAACACCACTCCAGAACCGCATACAATCCTGGATATCGTTATCTGGATATAAGTGCATACTAATAATTATATTTTCTCTTGTTAAACTGCAAGATTCTATAAGCCACCTCATGCTTATTGCTATAACTTTCGGGTCTGAATTCATGATGCGTACGCTTTCTATACTTTTTGCCCCTTCGCCTATGTAAATTCCGATTCCTAGCATCCAAAGGTCTCTTTTGCTTAATGAACCAACTTCAGCAATACCCGTACTTCTAAGTTCGGCAACCTCTTTCACTCTAGTGTTATGTTTGGTTGTTCCGGCTTTAATAGGTCCGTATTGAATTCTTTGTAAAACTTTTTTATTCGGCGTAAATGGTCTGTTCCTAAACCAGTAACTCATAGTACTTCTAGCTATCCCTAACTCCTCGGTAATCATATTATATGAATAACCTTTATCCCTAAGTATCTCTGCTTCATGTCGCAAGGTGTTCATATAACTAGTATACCAGTATGCATACACTTGTTCGAAATATAAATACCTTAGTGTATACTAAATGTCGGTACGCCCCGGTAGCTCAGTGGATTAGAGCAATGGGCTTCTATCCCACAGGCCGGGGGTTCGAATCCCTCCCGGGGTACCAAATAAAAAGATCCGCCTTATGGTGGGTCTTTTTATTTGGAATCTCGCGAAGCGAGTTGAACACCCGGAGGGGGCGGTGTAGCGAGGACACGCGCAGGAGCTTGCTACGAGCATGCCGGAGCGGAAAAGGACGAAGTCCGCTATCCCTCTAACGTACTAAAGTATTTTTTCTTTTACGGGAACAAGGCGAATCCCTCCCGGGGTACCACACCTGAGCCTAAATCGACGTCATAACCGACATCTATTTTGTTACAATAAGCCCATGAAGCAGCAACTAATTATCATCTCTGGTCTACCTGGTAGCGGTAAGAGCACTGTAGCCGAAGGGCTTGCTGCAAAACTTAAGATACCGTTACTCTCAGTTGATCCCATTGAATCCGCAATCATTAAAGCTGGGTTTACCAAAAGTTTCGAAACAGGGCTGGCGGCATACTTAGTTGCAAAAGAGCTCGCAGCCGAGCAGATTAAATCTAGCAATAGTGTCATCATTGATGCCGTAAACGCCGAGGAAGAAGGCAAGGACACCTGGCGAAGCTTGGCTAAAGACTTTAAAATTCCACTCACAATTATTGAAACTACGCTTGATGAGGTTGAGCATAAAAAACGCATCGAGTCGAGGGTTCGAAATTTACACGGCATACCTGAAGTGACCTGGGACAAGGTTATTGAACGACGTAAAAAATACACTCAATGGAAGGAGCCAGTCCTGAGGCTTGATTCCTCGATGGAACCTAGCGCAAACATTGACTCAATTATCAAACATTTGCAATCACAGCAGTTCTAACTTCGTACACTGATCCGTACTATCAATATTAGATTTCTCGCAGACACAATCATTATATTATTAGATAATACTGATGCTAACATGAGGATTGATATATGAAACTTAAAATTGATAATTTGAAACAGTATAGACAAGAACGTAAGCAAATTAAAGAGTTGCCGAGCGAGAACAATCGTAATTTTTGGTAGAAATTAGTTACTACCAGCAGGAAACTGACCCCCGAGTATTGCTTTGTATCGCTGTTCTGCAAGGTCAAATTGAGATGTGCAGAAAACACGAGCTCGATTATCAAGAGGTAAATCTGCCCGTAGCAAACCTTTTCGTAGTAACGGCAATATCCGATGATATTTCGTCGCCCACTTAACGTATTGCTCCGGAGATGCATCTCCTGCCCACAAAATTCCTACCCCGTTATCCATGTTGTCACTCATTTTACCTACTGCGGCATAAGGGTCACCAGTATCCATCAGTTCGTCCGTATGTTCATAATACTGATCTTGACTGTCTGTACCTGGAATTGATAGCGGATTAGTCATACCTTCAATAACAGCTACAGACAACTGCGGAAAACGACTGCCAAGATACTCAAATGCCATTAACCTTAATTCTGCTTCGTCTAGATCATTCGATAATTCTACAGGTTGGCAATATAGTCGCGCTAATCTAAGAAACTGATCTTCTACGCAGTCATGCAAGAGTAAGCCACCTATAAACTCGGCGTTTTTTACACCAAGATGCCTGGACGATATGCCCCTTATAGCCACTCTTAGTAAGTGGTTTTCGTATTGTTCTCTTGTTCTTCGCTGACCGTCATGTATTTCATAGGCAAGTAGATGTGCATCGTCGATAACATCGAATGATTCTCCTAATCCAAAGGCATCTATAGCTTCAGCTGCCAGACGTCGCCTTAATCCTTCGGTTCCCGTGGCTTCCGAAATCTCACTTATAGGTGTTTCGAGTAGTCGAGGGTAATCACTATTATTACCAGATAGGTGGATTTCTTTTAGTATTGCCATAATTAACTATACCACCTCTGTAAAAATATATAAACTATGTGCCTTAACCGTTCTATAACTTTGCTTAATCGTACATTTTATAACCTATGCGAGGTTTCTCACTCGCTTACTTAGAGGTTTCTCACAGATTTACTTACTAAGACGTGTTGAAATATAGGTACGATAAAAGGGAGGAAAAAACCAAATGAGTCGTAAAATTATTTCAGTATTATTTTGTATAGTAGTTGTTGCTTGTTCCATGTATGTCACACTTAGACCTGAGAGCATATGGGCATTATTGATGAGTCCCGAGAAAACATTTGCCGTACTGCGGCTTATCGTAGCGGTTATGATATGTGGCTTAATATTAGTAGAGAAGTATCTTAACCAGACAGCACGGATAGGTTTAGCACTAGCTTCCGTAGGGGTAACAGCATTCGCTTATACCTCATTTATGAGCTCGACTAATACATCCTCAAATATCTTAGCCACATTATCTATAGGCGACCTTGTATTCTTAATAGAAGCGAGCTGCATTGTTTTACTATCGTGTCTTGAATCAGATAAAATGCCTAAACTTGTTCGTCAACCTCACTACATAAACCGCTCCGCATTATCTGCCACTACTAGAATGAAAACCTATAGGTTACTAAGCGCCAAGTAGATACATTTAGTAGTTTTTATTCATATATTTCTGCTGTAAGCTTTTCTACAGAAATAATGATTAAGTTGCGTTTATCAAGTACGATTTTCTGCTGTTTGAGCTTAGTCATAGCTATAGAAACTGTTTCTCTCGTAGCATTTAAAAAATCTGCAAGATCTTGTTGGGTCAGCGTAAGTGGTATTTTGGTGCCTTCTTTAATTTTTACTCCATAATCTTGAGCAAAATGTAATAACATATGACAAAGCCTTTTATATACAATAGGAAGAGTCATATTTTCTAAATGATGGATATCTGCCCGTAACCTGTTTCCACTAACAATAAATAGATCTTTATACAAAAGTGGATCTTTCTCTGTCGCAGCAACTAGATCCGTTGCTTTTATATAAAACATGATCGATTTTTCCATAGCTTCATAATAATATGTCTCGTTATCGTTATTGAGATTAATATCAAGAAGATATCTATACGCAAAAGTGATGGGAAAAACATCGCCTTCGCCGTATATGTTCTGTACACCTAAAGAGCCGTCGGATTTGATTAGATACCTTTTGACATATCCAGAACGTAAGTAAAATACACGCGACTCTTGGTCGGTCGTCTGAAATATTTGGCCTTTTTTTACCTGGAGCATTCTGCCACCAGTTATAAGTGCTCGTAGAGTTTCAGGCATTAAGGGCATACTATCTACTATAGTACATTCCCAGTTATTTTATTTCTAATCAATTTTGAGCTTTAATCTATGGACATAGTTGTTATGTTGCAACTAAACGTTGCCTTGTTGCAAGCAATACGCCATTCTCAATACTAATATCATACCCATTAGCAGCTGCCTGATTATAAAATACTGGTTTCAGCACTATATTTACAGCTCTGCTCATATCACTTTGTTTCACGTAAGCATCTGAGCCATCAGGGTTCAAAGCTCCAGCGAATTCAGTAGCTAAAGCAAGTAATGCTGCCTCGAATTGTAGCCATGCATCATCAACAGACTCTTCTGCTTTTGGAAGGCGAAGTACATTATTCTCCAGTGGATTATGTGATACCGTCGACTGCATATATCTATCTACTATTGTAAGTCCTCTTGCTTTTAGCTCCTTTTCAGCCCTAGCCATATCGTACTGTTTATAGAAAGCCTCAGGAGGTACGACATTGCTATAGTCCAGCCTACCTACCACATTACCTGCTTCATCTTTCACCTCGCGTGTTTCATGAGCTTGTGTCATATCTTTTAATACTTCCGCAATAAGGGGCATCGCTTGCCATATTTCCTTCTGGTGTCCTACATTACGAGTAGCAATAAGTACTGAGCCACCGAGTTTTGCTATTCGTAACGCTTCATCTAAAGCAAGCTCCGGGTGTTCAATATGATATAGTAAATGCTTCAGCATAACGTAATCGACAATACCATCATTAAGGTTGATATCTCTTGCATCTCCCTCGATGAATTGAACATTAGCTCTTCCTGCCCTAGCAAAGTCCATTTCTGCAGGTAGGTAGTGTGCGGCAGAGCTATTTACACCTATCAACGAGCCTTGATGATGACATTCTTCGACAAGAAGTCTAATAAAATTTCCAGCTCCACAACCTACATCCACAAGCGTATCATTAGGGCGTAAACCATTTCGCATTAGTAATTTTGCTATTTCTCCATCTATGCCAAAATACTCGCCATCTTCATGTAATTGTCCCGTTAGGATATATGGCATAACCAAATAAAGCTGCACGTGCAAGATGAGGTAGAGATGAGCCATCGTATTGGCGTCTAGATGCTACGTCTACTTCAGCTTTACCCGAACCCACTAACTTCAAGGGTGATACTCCACCATATTTTGATCCCATTATTAAATTAATAACATTAACTCGTTATTATTGCAATACGGATTATGGATGGGAAAGATCCTATAAACCTAGAGAAGACAGGACGTCCGTGTTTTTCTTATAATTATCTTGGATCCACTGCTTTGGGTCATTGTTCTCCCAGTGGGCTTCGCCGTCGTCTTCTAGCTGCTCTAGCCGCGTATAGTAATCCGTTACTTCATACAGATGAGCTAGCGCAATTTTGGCAGTAGATTCTAGATCGTCGCCCGTTACATTGGTTTGGTTTGGGTCTGGTGCTACGGCAAACGTACAGCCGTGCTCTAATTCTTCTTTAACGCCTTGCATAAACTCACCGAAGTCTACAGTAGTCCAGTCGACACCGATCTTGTCTCCTACTTCTTTTACTATTTCTGGTGTTAAGTTATATTTGGTATATTTACCGTCTCTAATTTTCTGATAAAAATCTATTACTTTAGTCATATAATCCTCCAAGATTCATTCACTGTCTTTGCAATACAATTATAGCATGTTACATCAGTAGATTTATAGGGCGTATTAATGTTTCTGAATATGACCAGAATCATTTACTTGACCAGGTTATGGGAGGTTTGTATATTGGATACATGCCTCAAATGAATTGCCCTACATGTACTAAAGCATTTTCAGCTAAACCCAGTAGAGTATTAAAAGGCTGGGATAAATTTTGTTCAAATAGTTGTAAGAACCAAGGGCAAAAGACAGGTAAGATAGTGAAATGCTATACATGCAAAAAACAAATTTATAAAACCCTAACGGATCAAAACCGTTCGATTAGTAAAAAATATTTTTGCAATAAGTCATGCCAAACAGTCTGGAGGAATTCACTTTACTTAGAAGAAAAACATACTAATTGGAAAGGCGGAGAAAACTCTTATAGAGACATACTACGTCGAACAAACGTAGTCCCAGAGTGCTCGAAATGTCATAGTGCTGACCTACGAACCCTCGCAGTACATCACAAGGATAAGGATCGTAGCAACAATGCTGTTTCCAATCTGATTTGGTTATGTCATAATTGTCACTTCCTGGTACATCATTATAAAAATGAAGCTACAGGATTTTTGGTGCCCATAGCTTAGTGGTTAAAGCGCTGGTTTGTGGAACCGGATACGAGAGTTCAATTCTCTTTGGGCACCCCAAATTTACTACCATTTATGACCTTTGTAGGTTAAAAACCCATTGCTCGCCCCATAAGTTTTTTTCTGTTCATGCATATTATTGCAAAATGATTCATATAACCTCGCCATGTCGTATAATTAAGTCATGCAAGGGAAAAAGCTATATAGAAGTCGTCAGGATAAAGTTCTTACAGGCTTAGCCGCTGGCGTGGCGCATTACTTTGGCATAGACCCTACTATAGTAAGAGTGGCACTAGTAATATTAGAATTTGCCACAGCAGGATTATTAATTATTGGATACCTTATTGTGGCACTGATTGTTCCTAAAGAACCGACGTCAAGTTAGCTGATTACACATAATCGTTATAGTGTTAGTTTTTTTACATGACGATTGCAGGTAATAACCCTCGTCTTTGGTATACTTAGGCGCAATGCCTAAGTATAAAGCTCTCATATTTGACCTAGACGACACCGCGATCCCGAACGCACTGGATAGCGTCCCATCGCAAAGACTCGTTGAAGCTGTAAAAAATGCAGCCGGTAAACTGAAGTTATGTGCAGCAACAGGTAGGCCTTATGCATATGCTAAAGACATACTACTAGCTTTGGAACTTACAGAGCCATGCGTGATATCTGCTGGCACACAAATTATCGACCCAACTAACGGTGAAATACTCTGGGAAGTAATCATTGACCCTGCTGATGTTGCTCAGATTCTAGAGATTTGTAAGCCATATCGATATGAAATAATTATTAAGAATGAAATGATCGGACAAGGCAGAGCCGCCTCGGATCACGTTGTTATTGATTCTACAAACGTTATGTACATCATAAGTAGCGAACTTGCGGATACAGAAACAATATTAGAAACGCTAAAAGCGATAGAAGGTATTACCGCCATCGGCATACCCTCCTGGACCCATAAGGGTACAGATATTCATATTACTAATAGACAAGCCACAAAAGAGCATTCGATTGCCGAACTATTAAGAATCATCGGCGTATCTAAAGATAAGGTTATAGGAGTCGGTGACGGCGACAATGACATCAATTTATTTAAATCTGTCGGTCTTAAGATTGCCATGGGCAATGCTACGGACTTGCTAATGTCTGAAGCAGATGAAATATGCGATACAGTAGAAAATGATGGCTTAGCAAAGATTATCGATCGTTTTAGCACCCATCAATAGTCCTGGGAATCTAACACAGAATTGATCTGGCAGTCAAAAAGACGCCTGAAGAATCAGAATTTAGACTAAGTTATAATTTTACTAATGACACGGGGCGCATTTGTACGTATATTTAATATAAATGTCTTCGCGAGTATACATAAATTACCTTAAGCGTGTTTTTAGGCTTGTAGGGTCTTACAGATCATTCACTTTTGTAGTCCTCTCATTGATAACTTCTATTGTCCTAGAGGTGGTAAATTTGCAAAAAGCTAGTGCGACAGTGCTGATTATCTGCTCAGTTGTTATTAGTATTAAACTCGGCTGGGATATGATACAAAAATTGCGAGATGGGCTATACGGTGTGGACGTGCTCGCCATTATGGCTATTGTTGCATCGATTCTGTTAAAAGAATACTGGGCTGCGGGAGTTATTTTACTCATGGCTACGGGTGGCGGAGCACTAGAGCTATACGCAATGCGCAGGGCGAAGCGCGACCTGGACAACTTACTAAAAACTAATCCGACAGTCGCACATGTATACCGAGGTCGTAAGATAATTGACGTAAAAGTGAACGAGGTTAGAGAAGGCGATATACTAGTTATCGAGCCTGGAGAAATAGTCCCTGTAGATTGTCAGGTTAACGAAGGTACTTCCGTAATTGACCAATCAGCAATTACGGGCGAAAGCGCGCCAATCGATGTAGCATCAGGCTCGGCATTATACAGCGGCACGCGTAATATCAATGGCTCGCTAACAGTAAAGGCTCTACGCACAAGCGACCAGAGCCAATACCAGCAAATAGTTAAGATGGTGAGTACCGCTGCTTCTAGCCAGTCGCCTTTCGTACGGCTTGCCGACCGTTACAGTATTCCGTTTACTTTGCTTGCACTCGGTATTGCAGGTGGAGCATGGTATTTCTCTGGTGATCCTTCTCGCTTTTTACAGGTACTGGTTGTAGCAACTCCATGTCCACTATTGTTAGCACCCCCTATAGCTATTATTTCGGGTATTGGTAGAGCAGCCAAAAGAGGAATAATTATTAAGTCAGGAACCAGCCTTGAACAATTAGCCACAGTAAAATCTATAGCTTTTGATAAAACCGGCACGCTTACTGAAGGCAAAAATACGCTACTAGCTATTAAGCCCTACGGAGCATATACAGAAGACGAGGTTTTGAATATTGCCGCCAGCATACAGCAACACTCTAACCACCTGTTTGCCAAAGCTATAACCCACGCAGCACATAAACGCAGTCTGAAACTGAAAAAAAGTAAGCAGATCAAAGAAACAGCAGGTTACGGAGTCGTGGGTACTGCGGGCGGACACCAGATATATATTGGAAGCCTGCATTTTATGCAGCGTCAAAACATAGAAGTGAAAAACCCCATTAGCTCGTCTAACTCGGTCGTATACATAGCCCAAGACAGTGTTCTTATTGGCATAATCGAACTTAGCGATAGTATTAGGGAAGAGAGCAAAGAAACCATACATCGGCTCCGAAAAATGGGTATCAAACATATTCTCATGGTAACTGGCGACAACTCATTAGTAGCAAAAGTAATCGCAAAAAGCCTAGGGATCAGAAGCTACTTTGCTGATTGTTTGCCAGGAGATAAGATTCGTACACTCGAGAATTATGCGCATAAGCCAATAGCATTTGTAGGAGATGGCGTTAATGATGCTCCTGCACTCGTTGCTGCAGATGTAGGTATTGCAATTCGCGGCGAAGGCGACAGCATAGCCAGCGACTCCGCTGATATAGTACTTACTAATAACTCGCTAGCCCTCGTTGCAGATGGCGTATCTATATCGCGTAGGAGTTTATCGATTGCAGGCCAAAGCATCATAATAGGCATCGTACTTAGTGTTGTATTAATGCTGGTATTCTCCACAGGAAAGTTCAGGGCAATCTACGGTGCTGGCTTACAGGAGCTCATAGACATAGCCGTAATTCTAAACGCCCTTCGTGCTCGTGGTGGCAAAATCAGTTAATAGTGAGCGGCCACAGCAATAATACCGCAGCCAACGGAACCAAAATATTATCTGCGCCATAAACTGCATAGTTTTCTATTATCGTTAATATGGTAGGTACCGTTATCACGACTCCCGCCAAAATACCGGTATTAATTTCGCCAGTTATAAATGCATATGACACTATAATAATATTCGATACAATCCAGAAAGCTGTCGTACC
>JBBSJF010000037.1:0-10182 GCA_038257495.1 Saccharimonadales bacterium (SeqCode)
AAACGCTCCTTTGGTAGCAAGAGCGAGAAAGGTGCCCAGGCCCTAGCTACAGTGTTATCCATCTGCACGACCAACTGGCGTACCAACCAAAACAATTACTTCTCTACGCTCGCTGCGCTCGCGTAGGGTGTGAGCAGTTACTTTAAATTTTATTGACTTAATCTATTGTTTATGTTACTATTTATTTATGGTAGAAACAATCGAACGCGCTCGGCCTCCCATCGATACCACATCTGAAGAATTCGTAGAGGAACTTTTAACATCGCCTTATCTACTGCCTTATGCAGATGCAGCTCGTAATCAGCTTTTAAATAAATTATATAGCGATGGGCTCAATGACCACTCGATGTATGACATTATTTCACTTACTGGTTCTCATTTTCGCGGTATTATTGAAGAGGAACTCGAATCAGGTAAAAGCTTGAGTGCGCTATGCGACAACCAAGAACTCGCTAAGGAAATTTACAATGCGTGCTCAGCGGTAGCACACTATCTCGGTTTAGACCTCTTAGAAACTATTAAGCGTCAAGTGAATAACACTATGTACGGTCGCTCTAGGATTGACGGAATAGTAAATATCTTAGTGGTTACAGGATCTGGAATATACGACTTATAAGAATAATTAGGTTTTAAAGCTTACCAGTTAACTAAATAAGAATAAATTATTGTGTTGACGGAGGGAGAGGGATATTGCTCCACTTCGTTACTCTCATCCCGTCGCTTGCAAAAAGATGTAAACTTATTTCATTCTCTATACTCTTTTCTGTATCCAAAGAGACTCCTTAGGATAATAAACTTATGTAGGTACCCAATATACTTCGAGTCCGTGATAATACTCACAGACTATTGAAAGCATTATAATTATGCTATGGGTACTGAGCTAACATTATTACGCACATCATTGAAAAGGAGGGTGTTACTGAAACTGCTAGGCTTTGTTCTATAAAGCGAATAACGAAAGGTGATATATGTCGCATTCATACAGTGCAATAACGAACAAACAGCAAAAACACTCAGTAAAATTCTCTGAACAATATTTACATAATGCCCATGAACCATGGGATCATGTTTCTAGCTACACACCGGCAGAACTTGAGGCAGAACTACTAGAAAATAGTTTTACAATGAAACGACGTTTTAGGCACATAGCTAAGCGACTCCGAGATCACTAATAACAAGTGTATCGAAAAAGGCCTCCCATAACGGAGGTCTTTTTAGTGTAGTATTTGCAATTTTAAGACTGTCTATATCCTAGCGTTTTTTGAAATCCTTCACTGAATTTCAGTGTATTTATTATTCGTCCTGGGAAGCAAGTGACCAGTGAACAACTTTAAGCTTAAGACTTAACACACTATAGGTTTTAGCCCCCGGTCAGTCTTGCTGGAATATACGCTGGATCATCCAGAATATGGCTATGCCCGCTATGAAAACTGCGGCAACCTTAATTAACTTTGGGTACCAGCTTTTATTTCTTAGCAGGTAGATGAACGGCAAAGCCGCAGCAACAATTATTAGTTGGCCTAGCTCTATGCCAATATTAAATGAAAATAAAGAAGCTAAGAATTTATCCGGCGGCACCTGAATCTCTTTTAACAGACCGGCAAAACCAAGTCCATGGAATAAACCAAATGAAAATATAATGAGCAGTTTTGCACGGGGAGATCCTAAAAATGATTTTTTAGGTAAAAACACCGTAATTATGGCAACCGCAGCAATAGAAAATGCTATAACTGGTTCGACTAATCGTGGGTTCAGTGTTAGTACCCCCGTAACAGCCAAAATCAAAGTAATACTATGGGCAATGGTGAAAGTACTGGTGTATTTTAAGACTTCTTTTAAGCTAACAAACACCAGCAAAAAAGACAGCACGAATAATATATGGTCATAACCGCTCAAGATGTGTTGAACGCCAAGCTTAATAAAGTCCAGTGCATTGTCAATAAAGCTTGTATCTTGGTTGACTATTTCAATTACGTTTTGCTGGTCTTTGACTTTTCCGGCTACCTCTGGGGCGTTCTTTTCGATATAGTCTTTGATTTGCTCGTCAGAAGCATCAGGATTCTCTTTGATGTACTGGATAACGTTCTTTGGTAAAAGCTCGTGAGCCGACGCGTGGTTAGTCAGTGCTAACGGTACCGCGACGAATAAAAAAACAGTAGCCATTAAAATTATTTTTTTCATGTCTCTACTCCAACTTTTCTAATGCCGTGGTAGCAGCTTTACGATCTAATAGTGAAAAGTGGCTTTCAAGTAAATAGTTATCGAGTTCAAGGGCAGTTTTTAGGTATTCTCTGGCCTTTTCGTTTTGGCCCAATTTACTTGCGATCATTCCTGCGTGAAAATAAACTATCGGTACCTTCAGGCCAGGTTTCAACGCCTCATCGATCCGGACTTGGGCCTCTGGATAATTGCTTGAGTTATACAGTGCCCAAGCCATGGCATCAGATGAGAAAACATTCGGACGAGCGCTCAAAGACTTTTTAGCTAAATCCAATGCCCTGGCGTTATCTCTACCACGCTCAGACAGATAAGTAGACACCTCGTAGTCGTTATTGACTCCACTGGCCGAGGATTGATCGAACGCTAGCTGGGCTAAATAATACTGCTGGTTGGCCTTTGCCTTGTTGCCCATGGCGCTGTAGGTGTCACCCAGAGCGGTCGAGTATTGAGCAAGAGGTAAGTCGTCGAAGGCCTGCTGAAAATGCTGGAAAGCCTTCTTATAATCGTTGCGAGCAAACGCAACCCTGCCCAAACCCTCTAGCGCCGGTGGGAAGTCTTTATAGGTGTTGAGTGCTTGATTAAACATCTGCTCGGCTTGCGTCAGATCGGTCCTGGCGTAGAGCTTACCAAGTTCAACTTGGCTGAAGGCTACGTTTTCTGGATAGGAAGAGCCTGAGCTAATAGCGCTCCGAAGTGCAGACTTCGCACCCTCGACATCACCATAAAGTTCTCTGAGATAGGCCACCCGGTTATAGGAGCTCAGGTCGGGGCGCTTGTCAACCATAGTTTGGAATGAAGAAACAGCTTCGGCGTAGAGTCCAAGCTCTATTTGCCCGTCGCCCAACAAGCCGTAGTAAGCTATTTTATTAGGATTAAGTGCGACCGCTTTCCTAGCAAGCTCTAGTCCGGCAGGGAAGTTGTGCCTGCCATAAGCCAAAGCTGACTGAGCGGCGATAACCTGGTCATTATTGGGCTCCAGAGCAACTGCTCGGGCCAGTAAATCATCACAGTTGTTGTAATATTCTGTGTCGGCTGTTTCTCGCACTTTTTGCAAGTAATTCTGGCAGAGTGTCACTAGCAAGTTGATGTTGTTGGGGTCAGTAGAAAGTTTATTCTCGGTAGTGGCTATCGACTTATCAACAAGGATCAGTGGCCCCGAAACAGAACTTGTTCTCGACTTATCTCTATTTATGAGAAACACGGTGGTTACTACAACTAGCAGACTCACAAGAACCACAATCAAGTACAATATTTTTTTAGAAGATCTGTGAGAAAGTAGTAGTTTGGGTAGGGAGTGCAACATTGCTGATATAATCCTACATGCTATTTATTGCTAAAACTAGCAGGCCTAGTGCCTTAGTGCCTGCTAGTTAAGTTTTCTGCGCTAGAAACCGTTAGTCTTCTTTGTATGTAGCGTTCTCTAAGTTAGCGGTTTGAGTTGTTAGTAGCCGATCGTCTCGTTAATACTACTGCTAGTACTGCCCCTACGATAAAGGCTATTACTGCCGCGCCAATTATTTCAGTAACCTTGCTATTTTTGATAAATTTGATTCCTCCACGGTTATTACCTGAACCTTCGGTACTATCGGGCGTTAGTGTGGTACTGAAGCCACCATTTGGTAAGGCTAAGTATGGGAAGCTGGTTCGGAAAGCTTGGTCGTTGGCGTCTACGCCGTCACCAAGCTTGGTAGCCAGTGGGTCGGGAACATAGTCTTTGTGGAACAATGGGTAAGCGGCTCCGGCAACTACTTGCTCGGATATATCGACTACATCATCTGCCAAGCGACGACCATTAGGGTAGCCTTGAGTGTCTTTGGCTATTACGCCAAGACGATTGGGGTTTTGGGTAACAGGTACGGCTAGGTTTAGACGCAACTGCTCTGATGGCTTGCCGTTGGCTGGCTTGGTAAGGTCAGGTATACCAGTCAGGAAAATAGCTATTAAGTCATCGCGTTGTTCTGGAGTTCCAAAGTCACCTTGAGGTGGTACCTTGACTTTGTATAAGGCATTAAATAATTTTGCAAGCTCGGGGTTAGCTACGCCATTGGCAAACTGGGCATCGTCAACGGGCTTGGAGCTGTTCCAGAGATCCTTAGCGCCAATAGGCACGACTACTTCGTTTACTAACGGTGCGCCAAGACGAGATACTTGTACAAAATCGCCACTAGCAGCAGCTGTTCCACCTCCAAGTACAGTTGTACTACGGCGAGATGACGTGGTCCAGACTCCAATTACAGCTGCAGGGCTTTTAGGATCGGTTGGACGAGTACCATCACTAGTTAGTTCAGTGGTAGGAACCTGCAGGGCCAGTGACTGAACGTTAAACCCTTGCAGCCCGTCTTTACCGCCGCCGGTGTTGCCGGGTACTTTACGAATAGTCAAGAGGTCAAATATGCCGCCAAGGTCAGCAAAGAACGGATCTTCACTTTGACCAGCAAAACTCTTAACGTTACCGACTGTTTTCACTGCCTGGGCTTGGAGTTGTTCGTAGTTCGGTGTTGAGGTTGGCCCAACATTACTTGGTGGAGTTGGAATGTCGGAACCTATTACTGTCGAACCAGCGGCTGTAATCTTGGTCAGGCTATACGTTTGGCGAATGTTCCAGTTTGGATCATCTAGAGATTTGATGGGACCAGTGTTATACAGAAAGGTCTTAGGATTCTGTGTAGTGGTTGTAAACTTGTACTGGTAAGTTATGTCCGGCACAGCGTCGCCGTTATTATCTATATTAATATCATAAAGTACGTTGTCATCGAAAGAATAGAAGTTTGGACCGCCAGCTGGGTTCTGAAAAGGTAAGTAGTTGGCAATAAGTGTGGTGGTCTCTGGCGCATCGGAGCTAACAAAAGCATATAAATCTGTGCCGTCGGCTTTAGGATCTCCAGATATTAGTGGCGCCTCTCGGTGGCTTGCAGCAAATACGCTAAGTGGCACAATCGATATTGTGCTTATAAAAGCAATCAATATTGCTACTATAACACCTCGGGTTAGTTTTTTATCGGTTTGGATACTCATAAGGGGTCTCTCCTGAAAATTAGTTGATTTAATCTAACCCTAACTCTTTATTATTACGACGTCTGTGAGTATTATCACATATTGCTGTTTTCGCAAGTTCGTAAAAGCTGGCAGAATATCTGTAACGGTGTTGGTTTAATGTTTTTCTAGCTCGAATATCTAGTAGCAAAAAACATGTAACGAGCATTGCTAGTAAGGCAACAATCAGCATTCATCACATATTCAAAACAAGTACGGTAAATATTCCTGTGACTATTTTTTAAATACATCACGCACCCTTTATTTCAGTGCTTATCCCTCCGTTAACAGATGGTACTATTTATTATTTTGACTTAATATTAATGGTTCGCTGAACATAGAATTAGTGTTTTTAGTCACATAGTTATTTATTACAATAGGAGTACACTGGGACTATGAGCAACATGGTTATTAATAAAAGTGATAGCGAGAGTCTGCTTTCGCATTTTCGTGTAGGCACAGAAAAACACTTTTCTAAAGGCGACGTTATGGTTCATGGCGATGAAGTGCCACTTGGCGTTTATTTTATTCAGTCAGGCTACGTCAAGGCCTATTCCATATCGCCGCTCGGTCAAATAAATCTTTTATTAATACATGGAGCGTGTGAAATTATGCCCTTGCCATGGGCTTTGGACGGCAAACAAAAGCTCGGCATCTTTTACGAAGCGATATCTAAAGTCACGGTACTAGGTACTTCAAAAGACGATTTGCGAACCGCTATGGGGAGTAACTCATGGTTAACGGAGCAAATACTACGGCAGCTCGTTAATACTTTTACCGTCTACGCGCAGAGAATCCAGAGTCTCGGCTTCCGCTTGCCGCGCGAGCGAGTTATTGCTTGTATGCTAGACCTAGCCACACGCTTCGGCGAGAGCCAAGGCCAAGGCATGGTGATTAAAGCACCTATAACTCATCAGGATATAGCCGACTCCATAAACATGACGCGCGAAACGGCAAGTAGAGCACTAGGACTTTTAGCTGACGAGAAGCTGATTACTCAAAAGGACCATCTTTTTATTATCATGGACGAGCAAAAGTTACAGGCTGAGCTCGAATAAACAGCAGACGCTAGTTGTTTTGCAGTAGTTTTGCCAATAATATGAGAATACTTACAAAGGGTTTTAGCATTGCTATGTATAATGGCTATTATTGTAAAGGACAAAGATGGCAAAAATACTTATTGTTGAAGACGAAAAACTGCTAAATGAAGCCTACGAGCTTGTATTAAAAAAAGAAGGATATAGCGTTGAGGTTACTTTTAATGGTGAAGCGGCCTTAGAAGTATTTAAAAAGCAAAAACCCGACCTTGTTTTACTAGATTTGCACATACCTAAAATAGACGGGGTAGAATTTTTAAAACAGCTTAAACCCGCGGATAACTATCCTGACACGCGCATTATCATATTCAGCAATTATGATGACCCCGCCGAGATTGAAGCTGCTTTCAAGCATGGAGCCACAAAATATATTTTAAAGGCGTGGTCTTCTCCAAAAGAACTCATTAAACTTGTGAAAGAAACTTTAGAAGCGCCAGCTTAGACTGGAATTACAAAGCAAGCTCTTCAAAACCATTTTCGCCCAATATGCGCTGGGCCCGATCCGTATCTATAATGTAGCAGTTGTCTTTTAGCTTAAGAATTTTCAGCTTTATAAGCTTGCCGATCTCAATACTTGCCGTTTCACGTGTTATACCAATTAAGGTTGAGATTTCCTGTTGAGTTAGTCGCAACTTAATTTTTGAGTGATTTTTATCAACTTGCTCGCCAAAGCGCATCACTAAATATTGAAATAAACACAAAACCTTACTTTGGGCTTTTGACTGTTCTAATGCCTGCAGGTGTATGGTTGCACCCAGATACATAGAAACACATCGATCTAATAAAGCCGAGGTTGTTTCCTGGCTAGAACTAATAAATAATTTTGCCTCACTTTTTGGCACTCTTCGAACTTCACAGTCTGTAAATGTTGAATGGTAATAAAGAGAGACTGGCGAGCGATCAAATAACCACTCAATAGGCAAGAATCCTCCATCTGTTTCATAGCCCACCACCTTTTCTTCGCCGCCGTTGGTAATATTATAGATTTTGACGACTCCGCTTTTGACGAAATAAACCACTGGCGGAATTTCGCCTTGGTATATCAAGGATTGATTTTTTTTGACGTGCCTAACTGGATATTTAGATAGAAAGCTATCTACATTTTTCTGGTTAGCATCATTTGAAGGCAACATAATTTAATTATATAGGACTTTGCACACAGAGTGGAAATATTGGGCTCTAAGCGACTCCCTAAACCGGAAAAGTGACTTTAAAAGTTGTGCCCTTGTTCAGCTCGCTATCGCAAGTAATAGTGCCCTTAATCTGATTAACCAACGTTTTTACAACATATAGCCCAAGACCAGTGCCTTCATTAAATACTTCTAAAGCATTATCAGCTCTTGAAAACTGGTCAAAGATGGTAGGCAAATCTTTTGCAGGAACTCCGATACCGTTATCAGAGACATCTATTACAACCTGACTCTTTTGTAGTTTTACCTTAATGGATATCCGACCATCTTCAGGAGTGTACTGCAGGGCATTAGCTATGAGGTTAGATACTATCTCTTGAGTCACAAAAGTATTACAAGTGATCTTATTAACACCTTTACCGCACACTTTTACAAAATGCATTCTTTTCTTCTGTATAGTATTCTGCTGCTCAGTTTCTACAGTCACAAGTACGTCTGTCAGTAAACCATCTTTTGCAAGCAAGCTTGTCTCTCCGTTTTGGATACGCGTTATAAGCAAGATGTCATTAATCAGTTTGATCATGCGCTCGGATGAACTGATAATTATTTTGGTTAGCTCTTTCTGACTAGGTTCTAATGCGCCTCTGAAGCCGTCATGTAACAAATGAGCATACGTCATTATTGCTGTCATCGGCGTACGTAACTGATGCGAGGCAATGTTGATAAAGTTGCTCATTAAAAGCGATTGCTCATATTCCTCTGTAATATCTTTAGCTATATACAACGTCTGAGAGGTTGTGTGGATGATTCGACAGTAAATTTTAAATATATATTGCCGGTCGTCTTGAACCCATTTGTAGACGTGGGCGCCAGTGACGTTATCGGCTTCAGGCATGACTGGACTGGCTATAAATTCCTTTTGTGGATCTGACTTGAGCTTGGGAGAGAACATATCGTCTAAGTTTTTACCAAGAAGAAATATTCTTGGTACACCCAAAAGATCTGAAAAGAATTGATTTGCAAATACCAGTCTTTGATTTTTATCAGTTACGTATACAGCATCTGTAATGTTGCCTAGCACGATATCCATCCAACCCAACGTTCTCTGAACTTCTAGGAGTTCCCTCGACAGTGGATCAGACGATATACCAGCCATTTTACTTAGGGTAATCAATTACGGCGGCAAACTGCCATTCACCATCTATTTTATTGCCCACAATAAAATGATTGGATACCTTTTCTCTACCGTCTTTATATTTGATTTCCAGCGGTAAGTTATGATTTAACAGTTCGGACTGTTCCGTTGTTAGAAAACGGGCGAAACCTACATTATGAGCGCTTCGCATGTGGTCGGGCATTATTTCCACCACGGACTTGCCGAGTAAATCGTTGCTGGTCCAGCCGTATTCTTTTGTGAACGCTTCGTTTACAAAGGTGAAAATACTGGCTTGATCTATGGCGACTATCGGTAAATCGGTGACTTTTAGTAAATCAGCTACAGTCGTGGATTTATCAAATTTCATACCGACGCTCCCTTAATTGTTATGATCATACATATGTACTTTACCACTTAACATATATCTTATGTTGTGAGATAACTCGCTAGCTGTTATTGGTCGTATCATATCGGTAGCATTATGTACCAACAACTTTAGAGCTAATTAATTCCCTAGATTTCTTTTGCTAATTTGTTACGAGCCGCGAATATGCCGCAAAAGGATACGCCAGTATAAATCAAACCCATAGTACAAGCCCTAAGCAAGGAAGCTTTTGTGGCTACCACGAGGTACGTACCACTGACTAATGTAAGTGTTATAAAAACGTATGATGCGTGAAGCCGTAGTTTTGAAGGGCTTATAAAAGCGAGTGTCGTACACAGAATACTTGTAAGCGCAATGACAATGTGCATAAGTAATACCATAAAAAGATTATACAACTAAGGCAACCACGCATCAACTCACTCACAAGACAGTACTACGTAGTAATTTTTTTATCTGAACCTTATTCATACACTCGACAATGAGAGCTGCTTGAACCATATTCTATACCCTACCAAAACATACAAGAGAAAACAAAAAAAGCATTGGCAATAAACAGTATGGGGTGTAAAATGAAAATATATCAATGGTAGTTAAGGGTAGTTTTAGGTACATAAAGCATGTCAACCACCGATAATAATCTCGTTAATTGTCAGCGTGCAGCTCAGTATTTAGGGGTGAGCGTTAAAACTGTCAGGCACTGGGCTCAATCTGGTACATTGCAGGGTAAAAAAGTCGGATCTCGTGGGGACTGGCGTTTTGCACCTGATGATCTGAACAAAATGATTCAAATTGATAAAGACACATACGAGAACATCAAAAAATTTTTGCTGGAAAATGCTGATACGATTCAGAGCTTAGCTAATCAAAAGCATATAACTCATCTTGGCACCAAAAATGCTAAAGTGAAAAATTTGAAAAAAAATCGTGAAGATTACGTGAAAATTGTCAAAGAGTTTGCTAACAACCTAGAAAACACAAAAAAAGGGGAAAAGGTATTTTTGAAGTTAGGCTCTGATATTGCCAAAAAATCAGTCAAACAAGGTCTAACACTAGAGGAAACAGTGGATGGCACTATTTTCCTCAAACAAGCTTTTTGGGAAAAAAAGAGCGAAACTGGTTTGCTGCAACAGATCACAACGCATGACCTGTATAGTTTTAATC
>JBBSJF010000038.1:0-9933 GCA_038257495.1 Saccharimonadales bacterium (SeqCode)
ATAGGCAAACTTATAGCCGGCAAACCTACCAAGCTGGCAGCAACTGTCATGATATCAGCTAGATACATTTTTAGTGGATCATCCGTTTTCTCACCTATTTTAAAGGCAGGGGTTGGCGCCACGGGACCTACCAAAAAATCTGAGTTCTTGAATGCTTCAGCAAATTCATTAATGAGCTTAGTTCTTAGACGTTGAGCTTTGCGATAGTACGCATCGTAGTAACCGCTACTTAACACATACGTACCCATTAAAATGCGTCGTTTTGCCTCAGTCCCAAATCCCGTACTCCTACTTGATTCGTAGCTATCATCAATAGTCTTAGCATTAAGGTCGCTGTAACCATATCTTTGTCCGTCATAACGACTAAGGTTGCTACTAATTTCGGCAGGCACGAGTATATAATATGCTGCCAAAGCTAATCGTAAACTTGGTAGGCTCACTTCATGTACAGCAGCTCCCGTAGCTTTTAGTTTTTTAATGATTTGTTTGATGTTAGTCGCTACTTCTGCATCTAACTCATTACCCATGTATTCCTTGATCACACCAATACGTGTATTTTTTATTTTTGCAGCAGTCAAGTCTGAGTAATCCACACTATCACGTTCAATCGTAGTACTATCCAGCACATCTTTGCCAGAGATCACATCGATGATAAGCGCCGTATCTTCAATACTGGTAGTAAGCGGGCCTATGGTATCAGTGCTACTCGCCATCGCGACTACGCCGCTTCTACTAACCAGTCCATAGGTAGGTCTATAGCCTACGCATCCTGAAAAACTAGCTGGTTGGCGATTAGACCCACCGGTATCGGTGCCTACAGCAAAAGGCGCCATACCTAACACTACAGCAGTTGCAGGACCTCCTGATGATCCACCAGGGACACGGGTTTTGTCGTGTGGATTTTTTGTTACCATAAAATCGCTATTCTCTGTACTGATGCCATGCCCAAAGGCGTCCAAGTTTGCCTTAGCAACGCAAATAGCCCCTTCTGCTTCTAATCTGTTAATAACCGTAGACTGATACGGAGCTCTAAAACCTTTTAGTATGTTACTAGCGGCCGTTGTGTCACTACCAAAAACTAGAAAATTATCTTTTGCAATAAAAGGTATCCCTGCCAGTCTGCCTAACTTATCTCCTCGTGCTACAGCTGCGTCTACTGCATTAGCCTTTTTAATAGCTTCGTCATGCAATGTACAAATAATTGCTTGGTAATCAGTGTTTGCTTCTACTGCACTAAGAGACTTTTGTATGAGCGACAAAGAACTAGTTTTTCCATCTCGTACACTTTCTACCAATACTGATAGAGGCGACCAACTCATACAACCATCCTCTTAACTTTTATATATTTACCCTCAGTATTAGGTACATTTCGTAATAATACTTCAAGGCTTGGCTGTGTCAGTACTTCGTCGGATCTTTTTACATTTACTAAACCGTTTACCTGGTTGGTCGGTTCGTATCCAGATAGTTCTATTGTTTTCAGCTGCTCTACAAAAGATAGTATCGAGCTAAGCTCTAACTGGTATTTTGTAATTTCATCCTCAGACAGCTTTAATCTTGCAAGCCGAGCCAATTTTAATACATCTTCTCGAGATAATTTATCTGCCATATTCGAATAATAGTATACGCCGTTAACTACTTAGAATCCAGTGAATAACTTCCTGTTTCATCTTATCGTACTCCTCTTGTTCATATTGCATATTAGCAATGCAAAATCGCTTGCCACTTAAACTTGTACAAAACATAGAGTCACTTACGTCTTTGCAATCTTGCATGAAAAATGAGCTGGTGACGCTCTCTGACCACGAAACATCAAAACTGTCAGCGCATTTAAAGCTATCTGCTAGTCGGATGCAAAATGTCGAAGCATGAGATCTCTGGTTAGCGGCTACATACTCACAATCAATCCCACCGTCAGAGAATAATACATTTTTACACCTTACAATATCTTGTGAGCGATAAATATTCTCCGATGCTACAATATTGTCACTCTCTGCAACATTTATCGAATCAAACTGACGTTCTGTAAGCGTGGCGTTTACTTCTTCCCACGCTCTTAAAACATCCTGAAGACCGTCAAGTCGCTTCTTCGGCCTCAACCCATCTGTAGATACTTTTTCATTATAAGATGATTCTAGGGCTTTAAACTTACTTGCATTTCCTGACTGGGTCCACGTAAGTTTCCGGCTAGTAGAATCCACGACTTGCAGGGGTAAGTTCAAGTCGAAGGCAAATTTATTCGTAAACTGCTCGAGACTTAGCGGGTTTTTATAACCAAAAATCTGAGCTATGATTTTATCTAAGACTTCTTGTGCATACGCTGCATCCATTATTACTCTCTAATTCTAACTAGTTAAAATCCAATGTATAACCTCTTTTTTTAACTTATTATACTCTTCTACTTCAAACTGTATGTTAGCTATACAATATCGCTTACCAGATATGTGCGAGCAAAACATACAATCTGACATGTCCTGACAGTTATGCATAAAGAATGAATTTGTAACTTTACTGCATCTTGAGATGGAAAAGCAATTTGAGGATCTATCACTATCTTCGGCTCTTATGCAATTTTGGCAGTTTACATTCCTTTGCGAAGCTGCCAAGTACTCGCATAGCCTCAGTCCGTCACAAAAAATTATATGTTTCGATCCATCCACATCTTGCGAGCGGTATACGTATTCGGATGCATATATATTATCGCTTTCGACTACGTTCATAGAGTCTACTTGCCATTCCGTAGCTGTAAAATTGATCTTTGCCCATGCATGTAGAATATCTTCGATGCCACCAAGTTGCCTGTTCGGTTGCTCCCATTTATTTTCATTGGCTCGTTCATATATATTTTTTATCCGCATAAACTGAGAAGGGTTAGTGGACTGCGACCAAGTGGACTCGTGTGTTAGCGCATCACTCACTTGATTTGGCAACTGCACATCAAATGCATACTTTTGCTTGAATGTCTCTAATGCTATGAGATCCGTCACACCAAAAATTTGGGCAACTATTTTATCCAATATTTCCTGAGCTTTGGGCTGATCCATATTAGCCAGTAAGAATCCAGCGAATAACTTCTTGTTTTATCTTGTTGTACTCGGCTTCTTCAAACTGCATATTTGCTATACAAAAACGCTTATTATCAATGTTTGTACAAAACATACTGTCCTGAACATCTCCGCAAGCATGTAAAAAGTAGGAATTTGTAATTTTTTCTGACCAAGAAATACCAAAACTATTACTACACTCTTTACTGTCATCCAACCTTATACAAAAAGTGGAGGTATTTGACCTCTGATTTGCTGCTACATATTCACAATCCCATGCACCATCAGAAAAAACAACATTCTTGGAGCGCAGAACATCTTGAGATCGATATACATTTTCTGACGAGTAAACATTATCACTTCTTGCCACATTACTAGAACTTACTTGTTTTTCGGTATACACATAGTTAACTTTGCTCCAAGCTCCTAAGACATCTTGAAGCCCCGACACAGGCACTTTAGGTAGCAACTCCTTTTGTTCCATACCAGGGATAACACTCGGAAATTTTAAAAATTTTGTTGGATTAGTAGATTGCGCCCAGGTGGTTTCATTAGTTTTGGTGTCTAGAACTTGCCGAGGCAAGCGAAGATCAAACGCGAACTTATCTAAAAACTCATCCAAGCTTAAGGGGTTTTCTACCCCGAATACCTGACCTACTATCTTGTCGACAACTTCTTGGGCCTTAGCAGCATTCATTTTTTAGTCCTATCTAACTTGTTAATATCCAACGGATGACCATGTCTTTGATCTTTTTATATTCTTCTTCTTCATACTGCATATTTGCTATACAAAAACGCTTACCAGTAATGTGTGAGCAAAACATACTGTCCTGCATGTCTTTGCAGTCATGTATGAAAAACGAATCAGTTACTTTACCAGACCATGAAACGCTAAAACTATTGGAACATGTCTGGCTATCTTCTAATCTCAAGCAGAAACTAGAGGATTGGTTTCTTTGACCCGCAACAATAAACTCACTATCTATTGTAGTATCAGAAAAAACTACGTTTTTAGAACGCATAGAATCTAGCGAGCGATACACATTTTCTGAAAAGTAAGTGTTGTCACTCTTTGCTACATTTTCTGAATCTATTTGTCTTTCAGTGGCCGTAAGGTTGATCTCACTCCATGCCGCGAGAACATCCTGTAAAGAGTTGAGTGGACGCTTAGGCATATCCCATTCGTTATTATCTCCCTTATCCCAAGCATTCTGCATCGTAATAAATTTCGTCGGGTTCGTTGATTGTGCCCATGTTGGTTGATTAGTTGTGGCGTCATATACCTGTTGAGGTAAACGTATATCGAATGCAAATTTTTGATATATCTGATCTAGACTTAACGGATTCTGGAATCCAAATATCTGTCCTATTACTTTATCTACAATTTCTTTAGCTTTATCTTCATTCATGGTGGACTCCTATTTCTTTACTTTCTTACGGCTAGACGATTGGCTTGCAAGCAAATCTTGTAGGTTCATGGGTACCGAGCTATCAACTGCTTTCCTAGTCGGCACGTTACTGCCTGCGATTGGTCGCAGTTTATTTACCTCAGCAGGGTTCACTCCTGCAGATTCCTGGACTACGATCGCTGCCACATGCTGCGTATTTGGTGCTACCGTTTGTTGATCCGTCAGACTAGGCTTTGCGGGAGCACTGGTATCATTCCGATCATGTTCTACAAACTTATTGGGCAGTTGCTGTTCTGCTTGATAAGATTCTAGCTTTACATTTGCTCCTCCGGCTGGTGCTGCCGTTATGTCTAAGGTGCGCGCTTTTACACAAGGCAAAATATTACCATTATTGCTAAGACGCAAAAAACACTCTCGACTGTTGAGTGCTGTTAACATCTTTACTCTGACATCTTGTTCTTTACTGCCCTTGTCTTTGGCTGCTATCAATATTTCCTTGGGGATTTCTATGGTTAAGTTACCTTCAATCGCCCGGGCATCCTCTTCTGAAACTCTAAATACATAGTAATTGTACACATTTGTAAATATCGCGTCTTGCAAGCCTTTTTCGATCTGCCCAAAATACTGCTGCGTTAGGAACACAAATAAATTATACTTCCGCGCCTCAGCCAGTATTGCCGACAAGGCGGGGTTTTGAACTACCGATACCTCGTCTACAATTAAGATTACCTTCTGATTAAATGCCCTAGCCTGTGCAAGCAGGAATATCTGCTGAATAAGCAAACCTGCAACGGTTTTTACTACTTTCTCTCCCATACTCACTTTATTAAGAGAAAAAACTGTTAAGAAATTATTGCTGATAAGTTGAGACAGCGAAGCTGTATTCTCATTCGTATTAGCTAGGCTTGGTTGCAGCTGCATCTCGTCTACTAAAGAGACTAGAGGAGAAATAGACTCGCTATAGTATTTATTTTTTAACTCATTAAAGTCTGAACCAAAAAAATGCACTACATTTGCAGGCACATGCTCTTTAACATGATCAAGCAATTGGTTTCGTAGCTCTACATCGGTCAAAAAGCGTTTTAACATATCAAGTGACATGGATTGGCTAGTCATAAGCACGAATAAACTCATCCGCAAAACTCTTTCCAGTTTAGCGTTAAACTGGTCGGCTAGTAATGATTTAAAAAGCGTGCCCGTAAGTTCTGTTGCTGCCGATATATCAGTGCCCGCCCCCCCAAATAGTTCTGTCCCTTCATCTTGGCCTTTAAAGTTCACTACCTTCGTATTCGGATAACCAGCAAGGTCGTCAGCCAGCGCTGCATGGGGGTCTATGACAATTACACGATAATTCTGTTTCGCACCGCTTTTACTAAGCCTGTCTATAAATAATTGGATTAATTTTGATTTACCGCTGCCACTTGCCCCGATAATAAATGAGTGTTTCTCGAAGTCATAGCTTTCTATTGACAAGAAGTAATTCTTAGGCAGGTAGGGGAATGTGTCCACCTCAAATACTGCATTAACATTTTCACTTTGCAGAATATGCATTGTTTTTTGTATATCCAAGTATTTCGGCTGTTTTTTGCGAAGATATTTTGTATTTGTAGCAAAGTCTACACTCAGTAAATGACAAGGCAAGGTGAGAATGGTCTTTTTAGCTACAGTGTGCGTTCCAGTTAAGTTCTTAAAGTATATCTCGAAGGATACATGTGCTTTCTCAACATTTATAGGTCGGATATTAAAAACTACGAATTCCAGTTCTATACTTCTCTTTACTTGGTACTTTTCGCGCAAATCTAGAAGGTTTCCTCCGCCGACATACTGTATAAACCTTTCCGTGCCGCCTTTTTGAGGAGGTTTTATGAGCTGGCTATTTATAGGCCTAAGTACAACCCCATCAAGGTTATTAGAAAGGGTGCCAACGTCTTTATTGGCTCCTACAAAAAATCGCACTGTACTATTATCTACCATCATGACGATTTTGTAGCTTTTTAAGAACCCTATGTACTGCGCAAGAGCTAGAAGTGTCTTTTGCCACTGTTCGCGCTCAAAAAGATCCTGCAACAGATACAGTTCAAACCAGTATTGATAGCCAAGATGTTTGTGGCTTTCCATTAGGTATTATTATCACACAGAAATGCTTGTATTGTTAACAAATTGAGCCTATGATGACCGTAAAGGCAACATATCGATGAGTATAAACTCAATTTCATCATACCCTGGTGCGAACAGAACAGATACAAGTCCTGATAATCGTGATCCAGAAATACTATTACCAGAAGTACCAGGTAGCCCTTATGTATTAGGGCACGGCAAAGCCTTGGTCAGAGGTAAGATCGTAGCATATACGGGAGCCTTCCCTGATGCTTTAGAAATAGATAGTATTGCCATCATTGTTCCTGGCCTCGGTGGTCGTAAAAGGACTTCTAGGCGGCTAAGAAATGCTCTTGCAGAAGCGGGTGTAGCCTGTATAAGCTATGAGCCTGTACGCGATTCTAACGCGGGCATCCAGGAAAATCTGATCGATCCGCACTTATTGCATGCACAAACTATAGATGCAATATTAACGGACATAAGAGCCAACAAGCAACTACAATCTAAGATACCAAACGGTAATTTAATAGATTATAGTTCCAGCCTCCTACTGCCACACTCTATGGGTGCTCCACCTGCCGTAGGCTATGCACTTGATCACAGTACCTCTGTTGATGCAATTATATTCTTACAAGGCATCGGTTTCCGTTCTCCTACTCCATTAAAACTAGGAAGTTCTGTTGTAAAAGGTGGCGTCAAGGCAGTTATTCAAGAAGGCATACCATTTATATCCAGAGATGCTATCTGTTTCAGCCCTATTAATTTAGCCAGAACGGCACTACATTATGCACTCAGACCGGATCGAACATTGGGAGAAGTTATTTCGTGTTTTTCTACAAATCTTGAAGAACCTGTGCGCACACTTGGCGCATTAGGAGTCCAAACCGTATATCTTAAAAATTCGGACGATATTCTCGTACCAGATCCTTCTGGACTAGAAGGATCTGTAGGACATGTTGTAGACATACATGGTTTAGGACATTTTGCAGTACAAGTTTACTCTCAGCAAACAGCAGAAGCTATCATAAAAATATACAAGGATCTTGCCAGTGCAGCTTAAACTTAAAATTAATATATCAATAAGGGAGCAGCATCAATTCACTACAGAGCCAGCACATACTAGGTGCACATAGACAATACGCTGCAGTTATTTATTATAATAGTATACAGAATAAAAATTGACACAGTATTGCTTATATGTTTATATCTTCTATTGTACGGTCGATTTATAATCCCGTCGCATATTGACAGAGTAGAATGCGACCGAGAGATTAGCTCTCTATTTTATGAGCGTTAATCTCTCGGTCGACGAGTGTTCTTCCGGGGAGAGGAGAAGCCAGTGCCCAGAAAGAAGATGTTGATCTTCGGCAGTTTCGGTATGCTTGCCTACACCGTCCTTGTCTACTTCGTATTTAGTGGCGTGGACGCAAAGGAACGGATCAAGCACCTCTGCGTGAGGTTGGGATGGGATGATCTCACCCCCACCATGACAAGCATGGAAGCAGATCGTTTCATGAATCGTCTCATGGGATGCCTACGCACACAGGATCTCATGTGGGCTCTTGATCGTCTCAACGCAGAGCGGTCTCAGGAGACTCGTAGCCATCGAGTCCTTTCGCCCGATGACCAAGATCATGACAAGTACGAAGCCATCGAGTTCTACCTCCATGAATGGGGGGAAAAGAAAGCGGCGGCACACACAAGAGGCTCCAGTTAAGTCTGATGTGGCGGATGGTGACCAGTTTTATAAGGTCACCATCCGCATACCCATCCTACACATCCTCTTCTTCGGAATCGAACCGCTACTCTGTCATACTTACTAGATTACTGAATATACTTGAGTAATGTAGTAAGTACGTTACATTTTATTTGACATATGTGGTATAATATAGTTATATATTCTAGCTGAGCAGCAACACCGCTGCCCGCACCTTCACATAGAGAGCGAGACGATGAAAATTATCATCAGGAGCACAAGTACCACGCTGTTTGAAGTCCATGTCATGCCAGATAAAGATGAGGATGCTAACGACTGCCTAGAACCGCTCATCGAGCTGTTCAGCGCGAGTAGCGTCGTGACGGTTTTTGGACACGAGGACACACCAGACCACTTCGTGTTGTCAGCTAGCACCGAGCAGGTCATGAAGCTTGCAGAAGCCCGTCTCAACCAACTCGTTACCCCAAACATCGAACCGGTGACCGCGCACCAGAAGTGCATCAACTGTGACGTCGATCTGGGCATCGATAACAACCCGATCTGTGGCAAGTGCGGATGGGACCATAGGGTCTTAACGAGCGGTACCATGCCCGCTATTCCCAGGCAGAACGCTTAACGACGGCCTCGGGATCTACCTCTGCATTAGCATGCGGAGAAGACCTCGCGGAATGCCACGACTGACATCGCTACTTGGGAGGGGTCGAGCCCGCCTGCTCCCCCTCCCATCTACCAACATCTCGCTCTCTTAATTCGTATACATAAACACCACTCTCAAGAGTGGTTTCTTTGTTCTATAAAACTTACGGAATAGTTTTATTATAAAAGCCACGGCTGCGAGCAGTAGCCGTGTCCAAGGTCTTCTGGGTTTGGGTATCAAATACTGCCTGAGCTAGGAGTGTCTTTGCTACAACTAATAGTCCGAGGACTGTTTGAGGAGTGTAAGCGACGAGTTCTGCAGGCAGTTGTAGCTAAGACGGCGACTATCTCACGCAGGATTTTCTAACCCAAGAGGTTTAGCATACTTTTGCCGGTACAAAAGTATGTGGGGGTTAAGCGCTCCAGTGCGCTTATAGAAGCCCTTGCGCAGGCAAAAAATCAATTTGTTTATGCCAACTTCTTCTTAATATCCGCAATAATATCCCTTAGCTCGGCAGCCTTTTCAAACTCCAAGTTTTGCGAAGCCATATCCATCTGCGCCTGTAGATCTTTTATTAAGTGCCCGTACTCATCTTTTGGAATTTTATTTAAGTTTAGCTTTGCTGTTTTAGCTTCTTCTGGAAGATCCGGTCGCATACCTTTATCGATCATCTTCTTTATACCAGCTGGGGTAATACCATACTTTGTATTGTAATCTTCCTGTATTTTGCGTCTGCGAGTAGTCTCGTCTATAGCTCGTTGCATGCTGCCAGTTATACGGTCTGCGTACATTATCACTCTACCTTCTTCATGCCTCGCAGCTCGCCCGATAGTCTGGATCAGTGCAGGTTCGCTACGTAAAAAGCCTTCCTTGTCGGCGTCTAATATTGCAACTAGGCTCACTTCTGGTAAATCTAAACCTTCACGGAGTAAGTTGATCCCTACGACCACATCATAAACTCCCAGTCGTAAGTCTCGCAAAATATCCGTGCGATCTAAGGTATCTACATCGCTATGCAAATACGTGACC
>JBBSJF010000039.1:0-9700 GCA_038257495.1 Saccharimonadales bacterium (SeqCode)
ATCGGTGGCAAGCCGACTTGCAGGTGAAGATCCGACGCTTTTCTTTTTATAACTTCCTCTAACAGTATTTCTATCTTTGGTCCTTGCATATCCACCTTTTCCTTTATGCGCTATCTGATGATGCCACCCTATTTACTTCGGCTAGTGTAGTCTGACCCGCTAAGGCTTTTAAATATCCATCTTGTCGCATAGATACCATGCCTTCTTTTTGCGCTTGATGCTGAATCTCGCTACTCGTCGCATGTTCAAGGATCAAACCTTGTATAGCTTCGCTTACCGAGAATACCTCGTACAAGCCCATTCGACCCTTGTAACCACCTGGAGTACTGGGACTTTCTATACCCTTAGCTAAAGTATAAGCGCTTTGGGTAGCTAGTGGCAAGCCGTTGTAGCCTAAGTCTTCAGAGACTTTCGCGATATCTTCTTGTTTTTCGGGCAAAAGCCCTTTAAGAGTTTGTTGGATTGCTATAGTTTCGGTTTTATCAGAATTATAAGTTTCCCGTTCCTTGCCTATGCGCCGTACCAAACGTTGTCCAATGACTACGCGTACGGTACTGGCTATCAAGAATGGCTCTATACCCATGTCTAAAAGACGAGGCAAAATACCTGCTGCGGAATTAGTGTGCAACGTACTAAACACTAAGTGCCCGGTGAGTGCTGCCTGTACGGCCAAAGATGCCGTTTCCTTATCTCTAATTTCCCCAACCATTACTACGTTAGGGTCTTGTCGCAAGATAGAACGAAGCCCGCTGGCAAATGTAAGTCCTACGTCGGCATTTACCTGAATCTGGTTAATTCCGTCCATCTTATATTCGACAGGATCTTCTAAGGTAACGATGTTTATTTCTTCGCTCATTATCTCTTGGATGAGCGCATATAAAGAAGTAGACTTACCCGAACCAGTCGGACCCGAGGTAAGGATCATACCATTGGAACCTTTAATGCCTTCGCGGATAGAACGTAGCGCCCGACCATGATAGCCCATATCCTCAAGGTTTAGGCTTGTTCCCGATTTATCTAGCAAACGAATTACCACTTGCTCTCCCCATACTACCGGAGATATCGCAATACGAAGGTCTATGGCGTGTCCATCTACCATTATAGTAAATTGTCCATCTTGCGGGATACGGTGTTCGTCGATCTTTAAGTTAGCTAAAATTTTTACGCGGCTTACTAGAGGTGGCTCCGTACTTTTAGGAAGCTTCATGATCTCCCTTAGTACACCGTCGACACGACAGCGAATCCTAAAGTCCTTCTGAAGTGGTTCCATGTGGATGTCGCTTGCCCTATTCTTGGCGGCATATTCCAGTATGGTCGAGAGCGCTTTACTAATAGGCGAATCTTGGACAATTGTTTTGATATTCTTCTTATCGGTTTTAGAATCAGAAAATTGTTGTCCTCCCGAATCTGCACCCTTAACAAGCTCAGTCCCAATATCCGCCTTATATTGTTTGAGAATATTGCGAATACCCTCTTCGCTTGCGGCATATACTTTTAGCGGGCGACCAATTTTATTACTTAGAAAGTCTACGGCTTGGACATTGTCTGCATCAAGCATACCTACCACAAGACGTCCTTCCATCTCCCCTAAAGGCACCGCCATATAACGCTCGGCTATATCCTGCGAGAGTAAAGATAGTACGCTCTGTTCTACGTATGCATTAGCTAGGTTTACGTAAGGTAGCTTATTTACATACGCCGCTGCTTTAGTAAGGGTTTCGTTGTTAATAGTCTGGCTAGCAACAAGGTAAGCTAAAAAAGGTATTTTTTCTTCTTTGGCCTTACTTTTTAGCTCCTCTATTTGCTCGATTTTAATATAACCCTGAGATACTAGTGTATCTTCGATTTGTTTTTGGGAAGTCGCAGACATCACACTCATGTGATACTATCTTTACTTCTTAAACGGATCGTTATTATTACTATCACCAATACTTATATTTGTCGTTGGGTTTATCGACTTTTCGTTAAAATACCTCGTATCTGGCTGAGGAAAATCAGCGCTAATTTTTTCTACTGTTTCAACCTGCGCGCTTAAGCCTTTAGGAGTTGAGAATAGTGCCTTGGATGCAAATACCGATATAACGGCACTTATGGCTGCTATTACTACTATTAACGCTATATCTTTTTGTTTCATTTTATTTGTTTACTCCCTACTGTAAAGGATTTGGCTGGCTGATAGTAGGTTACGGCCGATATGGTAATAGTCAGTTTGCTGTCTCCTCCCGCTAGTTTTAGTTGCTTAACTTTAATCGGTCTTACAGAATTTTCTAATATACTCACGAGCTCTTTTACGGATGCATAAGAACCATCTACGGCTATAGAGAATGGTATCTCGACTGCCACGGGTATCTCAGTCGACTGGCTAGCGGCTTGAGCCAATTCATCATCTGTGCCCGTTAGTGATGTAATCGTAAAGTTCCTATCCACTAATAGTTTCTCAATACTAGACTGGAGACCTGGAAAATCGTATTTGCTGGGTAAAGCATCAAGAACTATTTTGGGATTGTCACCATCACGGGCCGTTGGTGTAACGGCTTTGCTATTTCCACCGATCACGTTAACATTCTGATCAGCAAACTGAGTATACGACTCAAACAAACTTTTTACGTTAGCGTTATTACTCTTTAAAGTCTCTAGTGATGTTTTTTTCTCGGATGACACTTTAGACAAAAATCGTGATTTCTTTATCAGATAATTGCACGCTACGATTGAAAATACTACAACGAAGGCAGTGATGCTTATAGTAAGAACAATGGTAGAGTTAGCCTTACTGATCTGAAGGTGTTTCGCTGAAAAGTTAAGTTTTTTAGGCATTATCGTAGACCCTCCGCTGTCGGTATTTCAGTTTTTTTGAAGAGTTCGGTAGGTTTTTCTGTAAATGATCTTGTAGATTGTTGCTGAGGGACAACCAGGACAATCTTCTGGTTTGCGTCAAATATAATTGGTTCGAACTTTAGGCTGATAGAGTAACTAGAACCTTTTTCTTGCCTTGAAGAACTTGTCAGTATTACGTCTTTGAACGCCTTCTCTTGCGTCTCAGAACCTTCTATCTTATATGTAGTAAATTTAATAGTATCCACAAACTTATTAACTACACTAAGGTTATTTTTGCCATCGCTCGCTTGAGCGCTTCCGTCGATAGTAATAATATTCGTGTCATAGTCTATGTCAAATGAAGATATCGTAATTTCACTCGGAGTAACCTGCGTAATATAAGCAAATAGCCTCGATGCTAATGGCTTTTTTTCATGCAGCGCAGGTAAACTAAGAAGCTGGTTCTGGATGGTAAGCACTTTATCTAGATCCTTAGTAGACTGCAAAGTAGACAATTCGGTTTTTATGTCTTTATTGAGATTTTCAATGTGTGCGCCTTGACTTGCTACCGTAATAAAAACTATAGCAAAAATTGCCACTGATGCAGCCGATAATAGCCCACATATCACCATGATAATACGCTTTAAACGCTTCGCTTTTATGAACTGTATCTTAACTTCTGGGAGTAGGTTAAATTGAATCATTATTCTTCCCTCTCGGCTAAACCTACGGCAACGCTAAAATGGTTAGAAACAGCCAGTAGCTCATTTTGTCTCTCTGCTGGAAATGCAACGTTACGCCATGCATTACCAATTTCTACACTTAAGCCAAATTTATTGGCGATATAAAGCGGGAACTCTGGTAGCGAAGACGCTCCACCCGTTAAAATAATCCGTTCTATAGCCGTATTTTGATAACGAGTCTGGAAGAATTTAATAGATTTTTCAAGTTCTGATGTCAAAATATCAATAGTCCCTATAATCGCACCGTATATTTGCCCTTCGAGCTTGTCTTTACTAACCCCGAACTTAAATACGAATTGCTCGGCTTGTTTAACATCTATATTAAGGTTTTGCATAGCAGCTTTTACAATAGCTTCACTACCGGTTGGGATAGACCTTGTTAGCCGCGGTGCACCGTTCATTGTAATAACCAGGTCGGTACTCTTATGACCGATATCTACTACCATGTGAGGCGCGGTAGCCTCTGGTTGCACGAGCGCTCTAGTTACTGCCAAATTATCTGGCTCAAATGCGATTACTTCTAAGCCTATCGATTCTAACAGCTCTAGTCTTCCTTCTATAAATTCATTTGGAACACTCGAGAGTAATAACTCGACCTTACCCGGATCTTTAGGAGAGTCGCCTAGTAGTGCCCAGTCAATTTTAGATTCTGCAAGGGGCGTGGGTATTAATGCATCTGCCTGATACTTGATTGTTCCTGCCAGCTCATCTTGGCTAAGTCTATCGACATCAACGAGGGTAGTAAACACTCTTTGTGAGGGTATACCTACTGCTACATTACGAGTAGTGATGCCAGACTGAGAGAGCAACTCTCTTACGACGGACACCACTTTTTGTTGGTCAGCGTTCGCGTCACTTAATACTATTTTAGAATCTATCGGCGCATAGCCATACTTAACAAGGGACTTCACATTCCCAGTACCTCTGAGTTGAACTATTCGAACGGCTGTCGTTCCAATGTCCAAACCGAAGAAATCATTGACCCCACTCAATAAACGCATATTACCCTGGATTATAGCATAAGCATGTACTCTGTTGGCAAGTACATTTACGGTTTAATTCTCTAATTTTAAAATATGGAGGCATAAGTAAGGACATATCCCGCATAAATTACACCAAGTAAGAGCCCAATAGAACCACGATTCTAGTAACTATTAAAATATGGGAGGTAGGTTTCCAATAGCTTCATAAGGAGGCCTGTCTCGTGATGGTGGCGGTGCGGACAACCATAAATCCGGACTACCGTTAAAGACTTCTGCCGCACATGTTCGGTAAATGGCTGGAGGGGGTGCTCCGCAGTCTTTGTTCGGAGCATTGAGCGGATGTTCGTCGCCTGCTCCTTTGAGTCTGGTGCCAAACATACGTAGGAAGTGAACTTTTTTGGCTATGAAAGCGCCGTTCACTACGAGCTGCTTACGACAAAAACGATTTATCTGCTGTAAGTTGTAAGGACCATTGTTCTTAGAACATGTATAGATATTACCACCAGGGCTTGTAGGAGTATCGTTGTCCGGTATAGCAATATATACCCCATCCATTCGGGTTACGTCATCATCAATATATATATCACCTTTTACAATGACATACAGAGATGGTACGGCATCTACATTTGCCCAAGGACCATTTGTATATTCAATATTACCCTCCACTCTAAGCCCATCACCAAAGTAGAGCGTTTTTTGACCGCTCAAGGGAAGGCTTCCTGAAGGCAAAGGACCCGATCCGCCACTAGGTATCTTGCGTGTACCGCCAATGAAATAGTTCGGTGATGAAGCATCTATACCCTTAAAATAATCAGACACGCAACCAGAATTACCAAACCCACCCCCATACGTATTAGAACCATCACCAGGACCAACGTTAGCAAAGGTGAGACCTTTAGGTGGCGTAGGTGCAGTTGGTCGCGAGCTAGCAGATACAAACTCTGTGATCCGTCCTAGCGAGAACGTGCCTAACTGGCTGGCCGAGCCTCTATAGTCAGCAGAACCATCACTACTACGGTTATAGGCATCTATAGTCCCAGCGCTAGGCGAACAAGAAGAAGCTGGCGCTATGGTAAAACCAGCACCCGTCTCTACATCGCTGCCATAAAAGCGGACGTAGGGTATGTTGGTGATAGTCACAGGACCCTGAGGAAAACCTACGCCAAAATTACACGTCAGATTGATTGCACCGCTTACTACCCATTGACCATTATAAGTACCTGGATTATTACCGACAATACCAGGTTTAGCTACAATAGCCGTGCTGTTAGCTGCAATGCTGCCCGAGCCGATAGTCGCAAGAGGGTGGACACCACCGTCTATACGTAACTGGACGGTATAGGCGTAGGATCTTGAAGGGTCACCGCCGGTAGTAGAAAAGCTCACTCTGGCTTCGAAAGGCTCGCCGGTTTCCGGATTAGGAGGAGAAAGAGTAATAGATCCACAGGAGTTAACGGTTGGAGGATATTCATATACGATATCGTAGCCTTCATCGGCACTTCGGTCCTCAAATAAACCACAGCCTGCTGCCTGCTGGCCGGCAACTTGGCACTCGTACGTTGGCCGGCCACAATAACCCGATGTAACGCCTGTGAATGCCGGACAGTTTGGACTTTGGTTTGGATACCCGAGTGCTGAATTATTAGGGTATGCAGGCGGGGGTGGGTAGCCTGTTATATTGTATGGCCGGACAAAGGGTCCGGTTAAGCCCGGTGCCGGGTTAGCGCTAACCACTCGTGCGCAAAATCCCGTTCCCACCGGCACTTCTTTTGCAAAAAAGCCATTGCTGTCTGTGGCTACTGTGCCATTACACGTTTCAACAACGACTCCCCCGTAACCAGTGCCACTAGGGAGATTGAAAACACGCCCCCGAATAGTTGTATTAGGTGGTTGACCCACAATGATTTGCAGTGTAAAGCTCGCATTTGTAGAACTACATCCATGCGTGGGGGGGTTATTATTGTAAGTTCCCGAACCAACACATTGGTTCCCGCTACTAAATCTATTAATATACGTATTGGTAACAATAAAATTTAGGGTCTGGTTTGTAGTGATAGGAGCATTACTTCTATAAGTAAAACCAAGCGTGTTACCAAACCAATATCGAGCGCCGTTGTTGCGATTTATAGAACTCGTGGAGCCAGCCGGAGACCCTAAAATGTTGCCTGGGCCATTAGTAGTTACATTGTTAATATATGTATCTGTTCTATTTAATTTAACATTGGCAGTCGGAGTACCATCATTGGGTAATCCATTATATGTTCTTCCGTCTTCATTTATAAGATTAGGGGATTTACATACAAAAACCATTCTATTAAGTTCTAACGGTATATCCGTAGTACCATACGGAATAGTGATCGTAGCATTCTGAGAAAGATCACCCTGTTTGTTTAACCATTGATAATATGCGTATTTATTTGGATTAGTGCTACATGGTTGTGAACTTCCACCAGTTCCATTCACATAATCATTTACAGAAGTTTTTTGATTATTTGGTATGTCGTTGGGGTTAAAGGCTAAGACCCGTGGAGCATAAAAGAGTAGATATGCCGATACAATTGCTAAAGATAGAAAAAGTAATTTTATCGGATATGAGTATGTTTTAATCATGGATTCTCCGGAAAAGTAAGCGTATTAGCTTCAGTTTCTTTTAATGTTGTTTCCCTAAAATTTATATCTGCTTCTAATGCAGTAAGATCTTTAGGGTTTGGTCCCAAATACGAGCTGAATCCCTGCGTCGGGTCATACATCTTTCGTAACTTTTCTAGGTCGCTGCGGGCTATTGCTGGTTGGTCGTTATTTGTATGGTACGTAAGGACAATGTACATGCAGTTAGGGTCTTTATCATAGTTTTTCGTGCTCATGACTTTTTCTGCAATCGGCTTTAGCTGCCCTAGAGAAGCTGGACTCAGGGCACTCGATGCTTCACGCAGTGTGGCTTCAGAACAAATTGCACTGGGTTTTTTGTCGAAAGGCTTGGCTACAAAATATACTGCCGATAGTATAGATACAAGAACGAATATAAGCACTAAACCAACCGCTAAAAGCCTTCGTTTGCCAAAGCGCTTAGCAGAAGGAACTTTCTCCAAATTTGGTAACTTATCTGGCATACTTATATAACCCTACATTTCTTTTATGCTTATTGTATATAACTTACTTAGCATATTCAATATAGGTAAATATAAAAGCCTGCTATGTGTCTAGTCGCAATCTTAAATAGTTAGTCGATATACCATTGCTGCGCAAAGTATGTATCTCGAACTATTCAAGGTTGAGCGACATGTCAGGCTCAATAATTATTACATTCTTAGCACCAAGTCGGGAGAGTTATAGGATTTTTGGGTCCTAAACCCTCCCGACTTAGTTGCTAGGACGTCTTGGGCTTGCTCGGCGCTGCGCGCCGAGGTGCCATGCGCACGACCACCTTGCGCTTCTCCTGAACCTTCGGCTTGAGGGCCGGGGTCTTCGGAGGTTCCGGGGTGGGCGGCCGGTCGAGGACCGTCGGCGGAGCCGGCGGGAACAGGGTGGGCGGCCGGGTGGTTGTCGGTGTAGTGGGCGGCGGGTCACCGAACTCGAAGCCGTTTCCCCTGGTAGTGGGAGTGGTGGGCGTCGTGGACGGCGGTGGCGCCTTCGTCGTCGTCGTGGATGGCGGTGGCGCCTTCGTCGTCGTCGTCGGATCATCCGGCGGGTCGCCGAACTCGAAGCCGTTTCCGTCGCCGGTCTGTGCTCCTGCGATGGTGCTGAGGGACGCGAAGCCTATCAGCACTGCCACTGCTGCACAGACGAAGACCATAGGTCGTCGCCTGCTGAAACGTGAAGGCATAGCCTTCCTTTCATTGCTAGTCAACAAGAGCGCTGCCCTTGTCTTCCTCCTCCCCGTTGTAGGTCGGATACCCCTAAACTCAATCATTATTTAAGCGTATGGGTCTCCGACCTACGTGCGAACGAAGTAATTATCTATTGCCTGACATGTCAATGTACAACTTCTACAAGGACGTAATGCGAGCATAAATAGAATATTTGCTCAAGCCACTCCTTATATGAAGTTATGGCTATACTGTAACTCTTTTATACGGTATTGTCAAAAATATTAATTTAGAGGCCGAGGCATAAGCATTTTAACTAGGTAATAATACGCTGGTATTCAACGAGTATCCGATGAGACACTTGCCCTGGCTCAGGACCACAGGCTCCCAGAATAACAGTTTCATATGGCCTAGGATCGCCTATAAATGCATCATATACAGGATCATCCACGGAAATTATGCGGCGATCTACAGCCTCATAGCGTGCCGTGCCTGTTGCAAGATCTAAAGTTATAGTATCTCCAGGCACGTCAGGTCTACGAGTTAATATCTTATCTATATCCAACATAGCGGTAGTTCCATGTTCAGGATCGCCCGTCAGTTGCGTTGCCCGGTGAGAAAACACAATCGTAGGATACGTATATCCTCTTGTACTCAAATCTTCTGGATTTATTTCTCCATCATCCTTGCCCGGATAATGCGTATCTCTTGGCCATACAAACCCTTTCATCAAAGTCCCATCATTTATGTCCATGGGCACACGATTTACTACTTGTTCTTCGACTCTACTGTCTACGTATAGTGGGTGGATGATCGGGCCCTTACCACTTCGCCTACCAGGCCCGCTTATAGTAGCCGTTACTAAGCCTATTCTTTGTTCTGGGCTAAATTCGGGATTAGGCACAGCTGCTTGCTCATATTGTATCTCTGGGGCCTCTTCTACTTCTACTACTTCAGGTTCCTCTGGGGTGAATGACTGTTCTACGGTGGTAGTTGGTTGAGGCAAGGTTACTGGGACAGTTTGCTCAACAGATTCTGAAATACCTCTTCCACAACTAATAGGCAATACATATAAACTCGCCACGGCTAAAATGCTACCGACAAGCTTACGAACAGATGTATTGCGAGATTCTCTCTGAGGTGGTTTATTGCGCATTATTGTATTATAACACACTTATATATAAAATACCACCCCTAGTAAAGCAAACGCTTATTTATACCCCTCTGCTTGGGCTTCGAACATTTCTTTATATAGTTTGCCGTGTTTTAGTAGTTCCTCATGAGAGCCATATTCGGTTATTTTGCCGTCTTCCATCACGATAATTTTTTCGGCTCTGCGCACAGTACTAAAACG
>JBBSJF010000040.1:0-9568 GCA_038257495.1 Saccharimonadales bacterium (SeqCode)
CAAATTGCTTTCTCATCTATACTTTTCTTTAACGCCTTTATTTCTATTATTTTCCTGAATTTACATCTAAATATCATAAATGTATTCGGACTCATCTTGCTAGTACTGGCAATACTTAGTGCCGTAACCGGCAAGATTGAGTTTCACCGTAAGGGTCTGGCGTGGATGGTTTTATCAGCATTTCTTTTCTCTATTTTTCAACTTTCAAGCGCAGAGATATCTAAGCAGGTAGGGGCTGCGACGTATCTTATTATCGCCTATCTTGGAGCAGCAATAGTAGTTTTTGCCCTTAAATGGAAGATTATACTAAAGGATATTTCTACTGCAGATCGTCAGGCAATGGTTGTCATCCCCGTTTTAACTGCTATCCCAAGCTTAGGGAATTTCCTTTTTGCATATTATGCGTACCGTACGGCTCCAGAACCGGCACGAGTAGCTATGTTGCTTACTTCACAGATTGTGCTAACGGTATTACTGAGTTATATCTTTCTAAAAGAAAGAGGGCATTTACTGAGAAAAGTGGGCGCAGCCGTTTTGGTGGTTATAGCTGCAATCTTCATTAAAGGCTAAGCCAGTCCTGTAAATTTAGTGCGAAATAACCCTACTTATTCGGATAGTTTCCAATAATGATCAAATATTTGGCGCATCATCTGGTTGTTGGCTTTATTTACTACCTCGTAACCGACCTTTTGGTCGCCTCGCCAACAGAATGTAGCCACGGTATCGTTATAGATAACTACTTGATGATCTAGCACTACTTCGTCTGCCGAAAGCATACGTTTCTGGTACCTAGCCATAAAGTCGGTGTTTTTGGTAAATTCTTCCTTCTTCTTGCCAGGGTTTAGAAGCTCGCGGATTTTATAGCCTGCTTCTGTAGATTGGCGCCTGTGACGTTCTGCCCAGCGTACACTTGGTACAAGATCCTCGATGGTACCGCTACCAAATATTACCACTTCGTCTTTAGCTTTTAGCTCGTGCCATAACATTTGTTTAAAGCCCTCTACCCCTTCATAGGTATGTACACTAAAGCTATCTTCCGATTTACCACCATTCTTTTGTAGATCTGTAAGCGTAGGCAATAATTGTCTGAATGCTGCGCGTTGGCTCTTTAGCTTCTCTTCTTCTGTAATAATGGCTACTTCTAGCGTGGCTGGGTCGGCTGCTACCAGGTGAGTGCCGCGGTCGTCTGTTTGGGTACTGACAAGGCTTCGTTTTTCTAGCTGGTCTGCCAAGCGGTACACCTTGGTGCGGTTTATACCGGTTGCCCTAGATAGTGCCAAGTGGCTACGAGGAGACTTTAATAGCTCTAAGTATAGCTTAGATTCGTCACCGGATAGGTTCAGTGCTCGTAAGTATTGCAAAGTATTGTTTGTGTTGTTCAACATGATGAACAGTTTAACATAAATAAACTATTTATGCAATACTAATGTTAATCACGCAAACATGTGAGATTAAGGAGAAATTATGACAAAGTTAAATTTAGAAAAAGTGATGAGCACCTCTTTTGCAGAGATGGCCGACCCAGATGTTAGATCTTCACGCAAAGCTCTACTAGATTATAATCGCCGTATAAAGCTACTTGGCCAGACTGGCCGGCTTGGTATAGAAGATATATCAGAGCTTATAGGGGGCATTGGGCATACGCCTGACGTGTCTGCAGCAATAAAAAAGACCGCTAGCGAGGCTCTAGCAGAAACGCACGAAGGTGCAGCTTTGTATCAGCCTGGCTGCTCTGCCGTGGTGGTATCTGAAGGCTATGGTGGTACTATACTGGGTGCTTATGAAAACCTCAACCCAGACCCAACTCTTGCTAGCTATGGCCCCGGGCTAATGTGGGCCATGCTCAAAGTTGGTCAAGAGCGTTACGCCACTAAACAGGCTCAAAGCTCAGGTTCTGTAATGCCTGGCTACGCTACCGTAACCGAGGCTCTAACCGGAAAAGACATGCTAGCTACCCCACACGAAGAGCGGCATCATATCGGTGGGTCTTCAGATTTAAGATCACTTTACCCAGAGTGTAGAAATAGTAGTATGAGATATTATGAAGATGAAGTCATAATGGCAGGCGTAAGTGGCGTACTGGCAACAGAGAGATTTCACCATCTCGCTAGAAGTATGCCCGAATTAGAAGGGGCGGTAGAGCAGGCTGATACTACAGATGTATTGGGTGGCTTTGAAGGCAACATGTTTGCTGGCAGCCTAGACAGCACGCTAGCCACGTTTATACTCGTGCAGGTAGTTGACCCTCGATTTATAGGTCGTTATACAGACCTTGCCCTATCCTCAATCGCCACTCGCCACGCCGCTGGCATTAATGTTCATTAAATAGATGCTATCAATGCAAAACCAGAAACTAAGGATTAAATAGACTATACTTTTACCATGAACGTAACAGAACAAATACAAGAATATATACATGGAATTACAGAATTTACTCAAGGTAGTAAACCGCGTGCTTTAAATCAAAATGAATTACCAGAGAAAATATACAATATCCTGACGACTGAGAGCCACTTGGCTCGTCGTCCTGATCCTGAGTTCAAAAAGGTGATTATAGGCAAGATTCGCCAAACGATACAAGAACAGAAGCCTCTTAATATGGTGCTAACCGTTGGTGGTTTCAAGAATTACGCTGCCCGAAACGCACCTCATGTCGATTGGGCAGAAGTATTTGCTATTAAAAATATGCTTAATCTTTGCGTTCCGATCGCAGAGATTTATCAGCCCGGACTACATCTCGAGTATTCTGGTGATTCATATGCAGTGCCTCTTTTTGATAATATGCCGAAAGATACTGTTGATACCTATGTAAAAGAATTCGGAGAGGTATTAGGCATTTTTCAGCAGTTCTTACCCGGTAACATACATTTATCACAAAAAAATATTGATGAGTTCTATGACATAACAGATCTAGAGAATCGTATGAAGTCATGGGTAGCTGAAGTACGCCAAGATCAGTCGAAAGTAGATGAGTATGTAGAGCAGTTTTACCAAAAAGCTAAAAATAACTTCTTAGGTAGGGGTATAATTGATTACTCTCATGCTACAGAACAAGAAATGAATGAGGTTCTCGTGGAGTCTATACTTTTAGATAGGGCATGGCTGGCAATAGATATTGCTGAACGTGCTGAATACCTAGATGGTGGGCTAACGATCCCGCTTATCAATACAAGCGTACCGGGCTGCATTGCTTTGAAATCAGTTAACATGCGCAAGATAGCTTTCTGGCTCGGTAATGGTTATCTACGCGTAACCCCGGAGCGCGTCATACCAGATATTATTCATGGCACAAAGTTCGAGGAACTAGAACTGTCGTATGCAGATATAACAACCCCATTTAATTGTATGTACGGATTCGATACTGTCCCGTATCTGGTAACTGAGTAAATGACGCTCCCGGCTGTTATTATTAACTAAATGGAAATAAAAGTTCTTTTAAGTATCATTGGCACGGGTATTGCAGTAATTAGTTACATCCCTTACATAAACAATATTTTTAATGGTAGCACAAAGCCGCATGCGTTCTCTTGGTTTATCTGGGCACTATTAGGGTATATTGCGGGGTTTGCTCAGCTTGCAGACGGAGGAGGCATCGGCGCTTCTGTGGTGCTTACCACCTCCACTATATCTCTTGCTATCTCGTACTTTGCTCTTAGACAACGCGCAATCAAGGCGACTCGAGGCGATTGGGTAGCACTCATTGCTGCTCTTGCTACGGTACCTCTTTGGGTAATTACAAAGCAGCCACTACTTTCCGTAATACTCGTGTCTTTTATTGATATCGTGGCGTTCTGGCCTACGATTAGAAAATCATTTAATTCACCGCAACATGAAACGTTGTCTACACAACTACTAAGTGCAGTGAAGCATTGTATATCAATGGCGGCGCAGCAAAACTTTACATTTGTTACCTTACTCTATCCCGGTTCGTTGGCGGTAATGACTATTTTATTTTCGTGCATGTTAATAATACGAAGAACTCAGCTTAAACCTCATTCTAATAAAAGATAGACTACAATGGTTAATATGGAGTTAAATTATTACCAGCTAGAAGCGCTAAAGTCGGTTGCTATAAAGCAAAAGAATGTGGCTGCGTTGGCGCATCGAAGCCTTGGGACTGCGGGCGAGGCTGGCGAGTTAGCCAATGTAATTAAGAAAATAATTCGTGATAAGAACGGTAAGGCAAACGAAGTGGACATAGAGAAGATTACTGAGAAGCTCGGAGATACCCACCACTATATCGAGTACTTGACATCTGATGTAAAATATATATAGTATCTATATAGAAAGGATATTAAATACATATGAATCAATCAAAAATAGTCATCAGCATGAGTTTTCCGAAAGAGGTGCTTAAACAGATAGATGCGTTGGCTAATGCAGAATATACTTCTCGCAGCGACTATATACGCCAGACCATGATCCACACCATTAAACAGCAGAAAAAAGAAGACAAAGAATCTGCATGGAACGAACTTATAGAAGGTGTAGATACGTTAGGGGTTACTGTTAAGAAGGCTGGTTACGAAACAGAGAAAGACTTTGCTCGTTTAGCCAAAGAAGCGAAGCAAGACCGTCAGCCGGCATGAAAGCCGTACTAGATACGAGCACTGCAGTGCAGATCATGGCAAGTCGGCGCCGTCTGATGGAGCTAAAGGCGTTGATGAAGCGGGGACTTATAATTGCCTCGTCTCAATACTTACTCAACGAGCTAGAAAGGACGCTCCATATACGATTTGGGCTTACGCAGCAACAATCACGCGCAAGAACCAATGCTTTTGCAAAAATAACGTTGATCGTAAAGCCTATTGAGATTTTAGAACTGTGCCGTGACCCTACGGACGATCCTATCATAGCTACAGCAGTAGCTGCTGGTGCTGATTTTCTGCTAACAGAAGATAAAGATTTACTCGAGATAAAAGCTTACCGTGATATTAAGATTATAAACTTAGCAGAGTTTTTGCGTACAATCGGAGACCAAAACTAATATGGAATTGAATGATTACCAACTGCAAGCGTTAAAATCGGTAGCGATTAAGCAAAAGAATGTGGCTGCTTTAGCGCATCGAAGCCTTGGAATTGCGGGTGAGGCTGGCGAGCTAGCAAGTATAGTTAAGAAGATTATTCGTGATAAGAACGGTGTAGCCACTGAAGAGGATATTCGCAAAATAACCGAAAAACTTGGGGACACTCTTTACTATGTTGCCGTCTTGGCAGAATACTTTGATATCCAACTAGAAGATGTTAGTTCAAAGAATTTAACAAAAGCAGAGAACTTTCGTAAATCTCGAAATACAAATCAGTAACGGGGAATATCTATATTTACGTGGGAATGTCTTGACTAAAAACGTACCATAAGGTATACTTTGGGATATGAAAACGTCAAATGACAATACCACTATTAGTTTAAAGACTAAAAAGCATGTAAAGGCTTTGGCACAAATGCGTGCTGATCAGCTTGGTATGCCACTCGGTACGATAGTTAACGCTTTCTTACGGACATTTGGGCAGACAGGCGAGGTGCACTTTACTATTTCTGAGCCAATTACACCTAAAATGGCGGCGATTATTGAGGAGATGCGGGCTGATGTTGCCAGAGGCGATACATATGGACCGTTCACGATTGATGAAGCAGAAGCATTTTTAGATACGATCCCTAAAGAATTTGTCGATGAAGATTGAGTATTCTAAAACTTTCAAAAAACAGTTTGCAAAATTGAGTCCGAAAGTCAGGCAACAATTTAAGCGCAGGCAAAGACTATGGCTAGATGAGCCATATAGCCCGCAGTTGCATCTCCATATGCTCACCGGAGAATATGCTGGTATGTATAGCATTAACATTACGGGGGATATTCGGGCTCTCTATGAAAAAATTAATGATACGTATGTGATCTATGGTTTTATAGGTACCCATAGCCAGCTATACGATTAAGGCAAGCTTAGTCTATAAACTCGCGGCAGAAGCGCTCGAAGACGGCGTTGGTCCAACCGAAACCTGTTTGGGAAGGGTATAAGCCCTTAAGAGGCGGTTTATCGGGGGAAACAACGTTATATTTTTCTAGGAACACACCATGTTCGTTAAACCAGTCCAGGTTAGTGTGTAGCCATTTCATGCCGATTCGCTGTGCATCTTCATGGTAGCCATAGCGTTGCAAGCCCTTTACGATTAAAAAATGCAAGGGCGCCCAGCCATTTGGAAAAGCCCACTGTGTAGGCAGGGTGCCTGGTACTAATTGAGCAAGCTGGGGTATGTCCGTAGTAGACAGCCCGCCTCGCTGCTCGTAACGTCTTAGCGCCTTTACCATGTGCTCTGCACGCTCTTGGTCCACCATGCCAGCCCATAATGGATAAAAACTCGCTAGCGAGCCTATGCTGCCACGGTGTTCTTTAAAAAAGTTATAGTCGTAATATATACTGCGTAGTTTGCTCCACATGAGCTCGCTCATAGTGTTGGAGCGTGTTTTGGCTACTTCTTCCCACCTGCTTGCAACTCGTTCGTTTTTTATGAAGTGGTTATAGCGAGCAAAGTCCATTTCGTATTTGTAGAGCAGAGCATTTAGGTCTACGGGTAAGTAATGCAGTGCTTTATGGCCGAACCGGGGTGTCATATCCCAGCCACTTTCTGTTTCGGCGATACTGTGTAGGTAATTAAAATCGTAGTAACGACTTAAGCCTTTATAGACCAGTCTAGCATTTGGTTTTTTAGTACCCATCCATACATTTTCATACTCTGCCTCGGCTATGCCCATAGCTCTTTTTAGCCATTTTTTGTCCATATTGTAGGTATCGTAGACATCCCATATAAAACTGGTTAAGAACGGTGGCTGAGAGCGGCTTACCAGATATAATCTTGATGCATTTGGTATGATCTTAAATCGCTCGTATAAGGCTAGCAAATTCTCTAAAATACCCACAACAAGCTCACGGTGCTCTTCGTCTAGCATGCCCTGAACCATGATGTAGCTGTCCCAGTAGTACAACTCGTTGTAGTCGAACTCGTGTCCTTCGTCAAAGGAAGGCACTAAGTAGGGATATGGAAGCCCAATTAAGTTTTCGTCATCTTTAGGGTTAAATCGTAGGAGTTTATCCCAATAGGTATTTATATACTCTCGAGCCTGCGCCACGTCTGAAGCTGTTAGTTCAACCCCTTTTCTGAGGGGGTTAAGCTTGCGTACTTTGGCTGTGGCGTTTTTTGCTCTGTCCAACATCTGTAACAAGCCTAGGGGAACTACCGAGGCGCGTCAAGGTTTAGTCGAGCAAGTTAGGGTTATTGGTCATTATGAGGTATACTATAGATAAATTATTGACTGTGCTACTGCGCAGCAACAGAGAGCAGTTTTAAGCATAAAGGACGAGGTCATGGCTTCAGCAAAAAAGAAAGTTAATTTATACGAGACCGAAGAAGGTCTACTAATTTTGGAAAAACTAAAGCGTATGGCACTCGACATGGACTTTAATACAGGGTCAAGCTACAGCTCGAACGTAGATAAGTATCCAGATAGTCTTATTCCTTTTGTAGATAAACACATGAACTACCTTAACGCACACCCTAATATCGATCCTCAGCAGTATATAGCCAACTTACGGCTTATGAGCCGCGTCCGAGTATAAAAAAAGTAAAAGACGACCCTTTATCGAGTCGTCTTTTTTGTGGAGTTTAGCTAATATTACACTTGCACTAGGTGCGCCTCTATTGTCGGCACATCAACCCATAGCGGAAGCTTCTTTGGGCTTAGCCTTACTCATATCCTTTAATCCTTTCGCCTTAATAGCACTTTTTCCCTTGCGGTTCTGGGTGCCCTTCATTGTCTTATGGTTCATTATCTTATTATCTTTCAAACAATCCTCCTTATTGGTTAATTGTTCTTCCAGAATAATATACTAAGCTGTGAACTACCTTAACAGAGGTATTACGTCTTTAGACGCTGTGCAAATTTTTCGCTTAACTTCTTAAGCTTAGGGTTTATAATAACCTGGCAATAGCCGACATTAGGGTTATTGGCATAAAAATTCTGATGATGATTAGCTGCTGGGTAAAATATGTCGAGCGGCAGTATTTGTGTAACTATGGGGTTTTTCCACAGTGGCTGTGTTTTATCTCTCGAAGCCTCGATTATCTTTTTTTGATCCTCATTATTATAGAAGATTATCGATCGGTATAACGTGCCTACATCATGAGATTGACGATTTAAAGTGGTAGGATCGTGGATAATCCAAAAGATATCGAGTACATCACTCAGGCTAATGATAGATGGGTCAAAATCTACTTTGACGACTTCTGCATGCCCAGTGTCGGTTGTATACACTAGATGATCATCCGGATCCTCTGTATGTCCGCCAGAATACCCAGAGGTAACCCCGACCACCCCGTTAACTAAGTTATAAGACGCATCTAAGCACCAAAAGCATCCTCCTCCAAGTATGATAGATTCCATACTCCCTATAATACCTCAGAGCGCAAGACTGTATGTACTTTCTAAATCGTCAGGGTAAGCTAGCGCCATGGGCTGGTCAAAGACTACCCATAAAGCGCCCTAGAGATTTGGAAATTACATACAGTCATCTCCCCAAAACAAAAACTTCCCTATAAAAGGGAAGTTTTTGCGCATTTCGCGCAGGCTGTATTACCAGCTGCGTCGGTTGCCACCGCCATCGCCACCACCACCGTTGTCACGGCGCGGACGCTGTTCCATTGGTCGGGCTTCGTTGACAGTGATAGTTCGGCCGCCGAAATCGCTATTGTTCATAGCTGTTTCTGCTGCTTTACCTTCTGCGTCGTTTTCGAACTCAACAAAGCCGAAGCCCTTGCTGCGTCCGGTATCACGGTCGGTGATAACACGGGCAGATGCGACAACACCATGAGCGCTAAAAGCGTCCTTGAGGTCATCATCGGTGGTGCTAAATGGCAATCCACCAACAAACAATTTGTACATGTAAGTATTCCTTATCTTTTTACTATCAGGTACGACCTTTGGCTCGGACGTTCATTGGTCTGGATAAGGAAACTAAACTTACTTATAAGACATAACGAAACATTCGATCAAAACCTTGCTTTGTCATTAAAGCACAATCACACATAACAAGCAATACTAATATTGACAAATAGAAAAATATGTGTACAATATGTATTGTTAGTCATGACAAAACAAAAATATCAACATAAACAAGGAGATATATGAAAGTATTTAGCAGCGTTTGCGGACTCAGTTACGAGTTATCGCAAACTGAAGATCGATCTGTTGTACAGTTCGATGCACTTTTAGGAGATTAATATGTTGATACAAGACATTTTGCCCCCAGTCGGGCACGTCGGTAAAAAAACAGTAAAACCTCGGTTTGCTCGTCGCAAACTAACAATCTCTCTGTAAAAAGAAGTCATAAATGCACCCTTGGCGACAGGGGTGTATTTGTTTGGTTAAGTTCGTAAAGGTATGCTATATTTACCCCTGTTCCGCATGTATTTTATAGAGCGGTGCATAAAATTTTTAATGGCAGGGTAGCTCAGTTGGTTAGAGCACAGGACTCATAAGCCTGGGGTCGCGGGTTCAAATCCCGCCTCTGCTACCAA
>JBBSJF010000041.1:0-9254 GCA_038257495.1 Saccharimonadales bacterium (SeqCode)
AGAAATACACAGTGGGACTTATGGCGGTAGACGGTTGGCATCACGTCTTATGATAGAGGAAAGTTCGACTCAGGAGCAAGCAGAAGCTGGGACGGGCCTGTGACCCACGACCTGACGGTCGGGGAATAATGCTCCGCTATTCAATCGGGATATCTCCAATCTTACACCCCATTACCAGATTATTGCCTTCAATACCAAATCTATTGCGCGCTACCCACGCTGCACCAATTGTAGGGTGCCCTGCGAATGGAAGCTCATAGTTAACTGTAAAAATTCGCATATCAAATTTATCTTGTTGCACGGATTTTTTAAGGAAAGTTACCTCAGCAAAATCAAGTTCTCTAGCTACCGATAGCATACCTTTATCGCTCGGCCATTTGTCACATATAAAAACAGCTAGCTGATTACCACCTCTTCCGTTATGTGTAAAAACATCGACAATATAAAAATCCATAAACAACCTACTGCCAGAGTTGGAGGTCCTTTGTAAGTAGATCTGCTTGATCGTTATCGGCGAAGAATGTGACTCCATAAAAGACGGTATCCGTCATTTTTTGGTTTTTTAGGGTATCTACGATCTCTTGATCGTTCGTGGTGTCTTGCATCTCTTTTATAAATACGTGGTGCACGAGCGCTTCCGCGCGGACTTTTTGATGTAGTTTGTGTAGCTCTTTTTCGCTGGCTCGCTTGATAATAATCGGGTACTGACTGTTGCGCGGTATAGCTGTGTCGTCACTCGCCTCAAAAACATCGCCACTCGTGAGCGAATCTTTGCTGACCTTGTTACCGATAATCGCCGTCATATGAGCAACGGAATTTACTACCCGCCAGGGCTCGAGATCTTTATTAACCACGGCTACGATTTTCTTACTAAAGTCTTGAGCCTTCGTAACCGCATGTTTGCCAGGTTCGACCGTTTTATACACTTCTGGGTATAACGACTTCGTGGTTTCATCTATATCGCTACGTAGCTGCGGAAATATCACTCCTTCGCGCGCTGTAACTCCCTCTAAAGCCCAAAAAAAGCGCTCACTGTAGCTCCAGCCACAGGCAGGCGGCATGCCGTATTCCAGCATTTCTACAAAATCGATATCTAGCATTTGCGCTTCTGCATCACCCGCGTCACGCATTGCCTGTTGCTCTAAAAATCGATTGAGTTGATCTATCGGATCATTAAGTTCTGAGTAGCCATTCCCCATTTCCGTACCACCAATAACTGGATGAAAGCGCTGTGTCACCCGAGGGTCGCTTGGGTCTTGTTTGGCCAGTGGCGAGATCTCAACCGGCTCGTGTATCAGCCAAAATGGACCTGCCGATTTTTTGCGTATTATCTTCCATACGCTATCCATAGCTCGCCCAGCACTTACATCTCCGTCTAGCTTGACGCCATTTTCTTTCAGAATCTTTTTAAGCTGTTCAAAATCGGGGTTAAATACGTCCACATCAAATTTCTCTCTCATAATGTCCGCATACTTAACTACCGGCCATGTCTGATCTAAATTAACGTCAAATTCGCCTATCTTGAACTGCAATCTTCCCCACGTTGCTAATGCGACCTCCTTCATCATTCGCTCATACAGCTGCATGCCGCCTTCGTAGTCCTGATAAGCTGCGTAGCTCTCAAACGCTATATGCTCGGGTAGATGCTCGTCGCTATAATTTTCGTTTCGGAAGCGCGGACCAATATCAAATACCTTCTCGTAGCCACCGCCAATTAATCTTTTTAAGGGGAGTTCATGGCTGATACGTAGATAAAAGTCTTGGTCTAGGGCGTCCATGTGCGTTACGAATGGGTTAGCATCGGCACCACCCGTGGTGTGCTCTAATATAGGAGTATTGATCTCTATAAAATTTTCTTTATTTAAAAAATCTCTCGTCGCCTGCCAAAATTTGCTACGCCGGATAAAACGCTCGTATACATCTTTGTTTACATTAGTATCAATATAGCGGCGGCGTAAACGTTCTTCTTTATGAGTAAAGCCGTCTTGCGGCGACGGCAGTGGTCGCAATGATTTAGTTAGTAGGCGCAGCGTACTAGCATGTATCGACTCTTCTCCCGTTTTTGTCCTTGCAACTATCCCACTCGCCTCCAAAAAATCTCCTACGTCTAGTAGATTAAGATGCGCAAAGCCAACTTCGCTATTGGCATAATTAGGCTCTTTTGCTGCAAAATCTTCCTCGCGCAGGAACAACTGTATGGACCCACTGACATCTTTTAAAACGATAAAAGCTATTTTGCCAAATTTACGAATATTAATAATCCGACCCATGACCAGTGCCGACGCGTCTTCTTTCTCTAAGTGGTCATACTGGGCGAGAATATCGCCTATAGTGAGCATACGAACAACAGTGGCTGGATACGGATTTACGCCCAGTTTTTTTAATTCTTCAAGTTTGCGCAGACGCTCGTCGCGAAGTTCCTTCAAATTTGCCATAGGCTAGTATTATCTGTCATTACGTCTCTGTTAGCAAGCAGTAATCAGGCTAAAGACGATCTGAGCTAAACGGGTTAATTGCCCGCCAGTCGAAATGCTCAACTTTGTTCCCCCAGCTATTGGGCGCATCTTTACCCCTTATAAATAGCAATATAAACGTGTAATAGTACGTAATAAGGGGTAAAAACGCTAGGATAACATGCCAAGTAGACTTATTCAGGTCGTGCAACCTCCGAATAGTGAGTATTACTTGCCAGTAAATATAGAATGTAAACGCGGCAACTACCCATACACTTTGCGAATCCGTAAAAGTCGGTTCTCTGTCTGATACGAACATAGGGAGGAGGATCAATATGCCCAATACTTGGCCTAGTAAGAATTCTGATCTAGATATACGCATATGAATGTAAGTATTAGATATTTAATAAACTATTTCAAGCATGCATATCTAATGCTTCTTGCCAGAGCACATTAAACTGCGCTAAGAAAATACCAACTACGGCCTGGTTATCGGTAACTATACTAATCCTATTCTCGGTATCACAGGGGTCACTGAATGTTACGATGGCGTTATTATCATCAAATATGGTCAGATGGTAGCCTCGCGGGTTTTTTAAATACCGCAACTTTACGCCAAGCCGTAACCACTTTTCGGTAATATGGTAGTTACTTGCTTTACGCTCCTGCACCACATGGCGGACGCGCACCCCACGTTTTAGAACTTGTCGCTGCGAGTCTGCCAACGCTTGCGAGTAAGCTATGCCTATCGAATATAGGCATATTTCCCTTTTAGCCTCGGGCGCCATCTTGATATATAGGTCGTATACTGCCTGACGACCGATAATAATCCGTACCTGTTCTGCTGGGTTAGTAGACCCGCTTGCCGCAGCCCGCAAAAGCTTTTTAAGGTCGTTTTGTGTGTCTGTATAAGCCGCGCTTAAACCTTCGAGCAATGGTAAAGCCTCAAAATGCCTTGGCCGCCCAGGGTACCGACGTATTAAGTCTTTCTCTTCCAAACCATAGAATAGACGGTATTCTGCCGATGGATGATCGCCCGTAAAATGAGCCGCCTGCTGCGCCGATAGCCTGCCTTTTTGGAGCAATAACTCATATAGCTTGATTGATTCTTTGCTTAAGCCCAGTTCCCTCAAATACGTTATTTGTTTTAGTGTCAGGCCTTTTTGCACGGGCCTATTAGACCTTTCCCAATATCCCGATTGAAGATGAAGGCAATTTTCGGGGCAGTCTAATGCTTTTATCTATTATTTTCATACCTTAGACATAATATTACATCGAGACGTATATTTTAACAAATATTTGTTAAAATATACTATAAAAGTATTTATGTTTATAATCAAATATATTACAGTTGTTACAGGAGATATGAACGAATTATGATTTACCTACAAGACACTCACCCTACAGATAAGACATAGTATCACCCTCTTTAGAAGAAGCAATCCCCTCTATCGAACCTTCGGCTGATATGTTTGGTAGAGATTTACCTGAACACCTCAGTACCCTTCCACGAGATGTTCAGTACCTAGTACTAGCAGATGCTATTGGGCATACACCCATTGTAGATGTTCCGGAACTAGGCAACCCTTCTATTAAGCAACAACTCGAGTTTTGTAACCTATCTGGCTCTCACTACATTCGGGCATATTTGCCTACTTTGCAGCATCTCGAGTCTGAGGGATTGATACGCCCTGGGGACGAGCTGCGAGATATATCCTCTGGTAGTGCAGGAATATCTTTGGCACTATTAGGCAAGCAACTAGGCTTTGGGGTACGCATAACGGTCCCTGACGAGCTACCCAGTGCCCGTACCAAACCCATGGAAGATTATGGAGCAGCCGTTGTACACTGCGGAAAGGGCTACATACGAGCAGCAAGTGCTTTTCAGGCAACAGAGATCATAGACCTTATGCGGGACGGCTGGAAACGACAGCGAGCCATAAACCCTGATATGCGAGCTATAACTTTAGAGAAAGACGGTAGACGTATATGCTACGTAAACCACACTGAAAACTTACTTACCGTACAGGCGTTTCGTAATATCGGGAATGAGCTAGTATCACATTTTGGCACCTCTATGCCCCCAGGAGCAGTTGCGCTTGCTATGGGCAACTTTACAACGATAGCTGGTATCAGCGAGGTTGTGCGTGAGACATGGCCTAAAACAAAGATTATTGGATACGAGGGCGAAAACACCGATAACCATGATAATTATGGTACTACGGTGCATGGGGTAAAAGTCCGGTTTAAAGACTTATCGCTTTTAGATGCTACGACCGTCGTTTCTAACGATGAGCGAGACAAGATGAACGATTTGGTTAACAGCCGTAGGCGAGCCGAACTCCAAGTCGGGCACAGCTCGCTTATGGGTTTATGCGTAGCCAAGGCTCTAGCTAAAGATACAGACGGACATATAGTGTGCATTGCGTACGACCAGTTGAGCCGCTATTAACCCGTAATCACATGTTGGCCGTTTCCGGGGACGATCTCTGGAAACCTTAGTTTAGTGGGTGTTTTTGGTTGATTGCGAGGTTTCGTTCTAGCTCTGCCATCGCGCTCGGAACATTGACCTTTACGCCACAATGTTCGAATGCCATGCCTAAAGCATAGATAGTCTTAAACAAATTTTGGGCACGGCACTGCTCTCCCATCTGACCTATGCGTACTATATCGTGCCCAAAGGCTCCGGCAATCTCAACACCGAATACTTCTACCATAAAACGGCGTAGCTCTGTACTACTAATGCCTTTTGGCATGGATATCGATAAAACAGATGGGAGTCGATACTCTTGGAGCACAAATAGGTTTAGTCCCATGGCTTCGATAGATTTTTGCATAGCAACTGAACTAGTTTGATGACGGCTCCAACGCGATTCTAGCCCTTCTTCTTTGATTTCATAGAGCGCCTGGTAAAGAGATAAAATACCAGGAACAGGAGCCGTATAGTGGTATTCGTGAAACCCCCAGAACCGCCATGCCAAACGAGCGTCTAAACACCAATGGCTACTCTGTTTTTGGCTATCTACGTACTCCCAGGCCTGCGAAGAAAATGCAACGAGCGACACGCCGGGTATTGACCCAAGAGCTTTTTGACCACCAGCTACCACGGCATCTAGCTGCCACTCGTCCATATAAAATTCTAGCGCCCCTAACGTCGTAACTGCATCGACTATCACTAATGCTCCATGCTTCTTAGCCTCTGCAGCTATAGCCGGTAGCTCAGGCGTGATAACACCCGAAGATGTTTCGCCGTGGGTTATGATCACTACATCGTAAGTATCCTTATTAAATGCAGCTCTAACTTGCGCCACAGAGATCGGACGGATGCCTTCAGCCTTCAGGGTTGTCAGTTCACTCCCCACTCGCTCCGACATTTCTCCCCATCGATGAGAAAATGTGCCGTTGTCGAGCAGTAAGGCTTTTCTCCCCTCGCCAAGCAAATTAACAATCGCCATCTCCATCGCCGCCGAAGACGGACCAGAAACTCCAATGATTTTGTCGCTTGTGGTCTGAAAAACATACTGAGTAAGGCTACGTAACCCAGATACCACATCGCCCATCGTCGCACCAATATGGTTAATTACCACGCTATTTGCTCGAGCGACCGCGTAAGAAATAGGTACCGGACCAGCACCCATCAAAAGCACTGGCTCTTTCGGTAGAATATCCCGTAGTTCTTTAACTTCGATAGGTTTAATCATAGGGCTGTCTCTTTGTGCTATAAATCTACTAGGTAGCCGTACTTACTTTAGCTAATGCTAGCTACTTTGTAGGTGGCAGTTTCGGCTGGAGTTACAATCTCAACATCTTCGCCTACTTTTGCTCCTAATAGTGCCTGACCGATTGGAGATTCGTCGCTAATTTTACCCTCTAGCGGGTCTGCCTCTACTGTACCAACTACCTGAAATTCTTTTGTGCGACCATCTTCGCCCGTAAGCTTAACATGTGAGCCAAGCTGAACTTTTGTATCGCCTTTTGGCTTCTTGATTTCTTCGACATTAGATAGGATATGCTCAAGTTCTGATATGCGCACTTCGTTACGCTCTTGGTCGTCTTTGGCGGCGTGGTATTCGGCATTCTCGCTGAGGTCACCTTGCTCGCGGGCAGTCTTAATAGATTGGGCAATTTCACCTCTTCTGGACACCAAGCTAATAAGCTCAGCCTTTAGCTCGCTTATACCTTCTTTGGTTAAATGGAATTGCTTCTTCATGATTATCTCCGTAAGCCTCCGCTACTATTATTCTAGCGGTAGTAATGAACTAGTTTATTATACTATTAATCTTCTAACTTCCTAGATAATCTTTTACTTTCGCAATATCGATCATCTCCACCTCCGTGGAAGTTCGCCTCTTCGTCTCTACTTGCCCACTCTCTAGTGACCTGGCACTGACTACTAGGCGGTATGGTAACCCAAGTAGGTCACTATCTGCAAACTTTTCGCCTGGATTTACTTGCAAGCGGTCGTCCCATAGAACCTCTACGCCTTGCTCTGTAAGCTCATCATACAGCTTCTCTGTCTCGTTGTATGCAGTCTCTTCCTTGTTTTTAGCGAGGCTCAACAGATGGACTCTATAGGGCGCAATGTTATCAGGCCAGACGATTCCCTGTTCATCTGCAAATTTTTCCACAATCACGCCCATTAATCGTGTAACTCCAAGCCCATACGAACCAAGAATTACAGGCTTCTTGTTGCCTTCTTCATCCGTAAAATACAGATCCAGTTGCTCTGACTTAGTCACACCAAAATTGAAGATATTTCCTACCTCAGCAGTTTTAACTTCCTCTAGATCTTGTCGCTTTACGCCGAGCTGATTTATAACTTCATCTGTCATAACTTCTTCATTAATAGCAATCTTTTTGTCTCTATGAAGATGAACGGTGTCTTCACCTGCGTCAGTTATTGTTTGAAATTCATGACTGAATTGTGTAAATGAACCGCCTGAAGCAAATGTGAGGAATGTGTCATCGCCTAAGCCCACTCGCTCATATACACGTAAGTAAGCCTGAATAACGCTATCATAGAACACTTGATGTTCTTTTTCGTTTACTGAGTAAGAATACATGTCGTTCATTACAAACTCGCGACCACGCATTATACCGCTCTTTGCACGAAGTTCGTTCCGCAACTTAGTCTGAAACTGATGTACATATGCAGGTAAATCACGATAACTTGTTAGATAGTTACGCATCATGTCCGTAATTGGCTCTTCATGTGACCACCCGAATCCCACCTCCGTACCATTTTTAAGCTTTGACTTAAACCATACGTCAACCTTGCTATCATCCCAACGATCAGTTTTTTCCCACAGTTCTTTGCGCTGCAAACTAGTCATGATAATTTCATGACCACCAACGCCAGCCATTTCTTCCCTGACAATCTGTTTTATATTCTCTAGAACTTTGTAACCTAATGGTAAATAGCTATACACGCCAGCCATTTCTTTGTTGATGTAACCCGCGCGTATAAGTAGACGTGCATTTTTAGATGTTTCGTCTGACGGTGCGTCTTTGCGTGTCTTTGTAAATAGTTTCGATTGTCTCATGATTATTTCCTCTATATCTTACTGGTTTATGACTTAGCTGCAAAGAAAGTGCCATGCTTTCCCACTAATACTTCAGAGAGTGGCTGACCCGATGAAGCAATCCGAACACCAACGCCTGCCCTAGAAGCCTGTATGGCCGCCTCTACCTTACTGAGCATGCCGCCACGTCCAGTTTTGTTGGTAGTTGCTTGAGTACAGTTTTTGGCAGCCATCCATTCTTGTTCGCTCGCCAGAACATTCTTTATTAATTTCCCATCAGAAAGCAAGCCGATTTGATCTGTCAACAGAAACAAAGCCGAGGCCTTAGTTACCACGGCTATATGAGCGGCTAGGCCATCATTATCGCCACCGTAGGATAGTTTAGCTAGCTCGGTGTCGCTAAGAGCGTCGTTTTCATTAACTATGGTAATGATACGATGCTGCAAATTTATTTCCAAGGCAAGAAGCAGATTGGGACCTTCTGCGACATCTTCTACTTCATGATGAGTTACTAAAAGCTGGGCACTGGCAATGTCATGCTTCAGAAGTGCATCTTGCCATGCTTTGAATGCAGGCGCACTACCTAGCATAGCAAGTGTCCGATTATCGGCTGCATTCTGTTTTTTTAATTTCTGAAACCACAAGTGCCTCCCTGCAGCAACAGAACCAGAGCTCACAATGATTATATCGTACTGATCGTACACTTTAGTCAGCTCGATAGCATAACGCTTGAGGCGTTCTGAATCCATACCCTCTTGGGTAGCTACGCTTGATGAACCATATTTAACTACTATTACTTTACGTTTCATTTCAATATCTCCTATGGTACTCGGGTTTAGTAAAAATAAAAACGGCCCGGAGGCCGCTTTGCACTGATTATTTTTAGTTTTTTGTAACTTTAACAAAGCCTCCGGTGATACATCGGGGCTGGCGGTAGATTAAAGTATGTAGTCATGGAAAAACTCATGAACAAAACTATATCATAATTTTATAATTAATCCTAATTAGACGTAGGCTTGGCGGGCCGTGGTGGAAGAGATCTGGAACTATTTTGCTGTTTGTACAGACAAGCAGTTTATAGACTAATAATAACTATTACTGCTATTGCATACGCTCAATAAGATTTCGAGTTCTTCTTTAATAAACTTCCCACGACCTGACGGTCGGGGTATTCACGGCTTCAAACCAACTTTAGGTTGGTTTGCCCAGCATCTGCTTGGCCTTGGTTTTCAATGTAGCGTTTTATGATCTCTTCGTTGATGCCAACCGTACTGACAAA
>JBBSJF010000042.1:0-9116 GCA_038257495.1 Saccharimonadales bacterium (SeqCode)
AAATCTCGTACTCTTTCATTGGGCGTATAGCCACACTCTAGCTCTCGCTGCAGATATCCTTTGAAATCGTCTTTACCAATATTTCGGGGCATCTACATATTGTACCACTATAGCTAACACATATCAGTTAATTTTATCTATTTATGATATAGTCATAAGCAGCATTATGGGTAGAAAAAACACGATAGAACAGTTAGAAAAAATTGCTTACGACATTAGAGCTGACATTATAAAAATGCTGGTTAGTGCTGGAAGCGGACATAGTGCCGGCCCTCTAGATATGGCAGATATGATTACTGCATTGTATTTTGATATCTTAAAACATGATCCCAAAAATCCTGGTTGGAAAGAGCGCGATTTATTCGTACTAAGTAATGGGCATACGAACCCCGTGCTATACGCCGCTATGGCGCACAGTGGTTATTTTGATAAGAAAGAGCTACTGACGCTGCGGCATTTCGGATCTAGATTGCAAGGACATCCGGAACGTACAAAGCTGCCAGGTATCGAAAATACGAGTGGTCCGCTCGGCTCAGGGCTTAGCCAAGCATGTGGTATGGCGCTTGCCATGAAAATGGATCAGCAGTATCATCGCTGGGTTTACTGCATGATGGGTGACGGCGAGCTTAACGAAGGCAATATTTGGGAAGCGGCTATGCTTGCTGGTAAATATAAACTGCATAATGTTATTGGTATCGTAGATAGGAACAACATACAGATAGACGGTACCACCGAGCATGTCATGCCACTCGAAAACCTTGCCCAGAAGTGGGAAGCGTTTAACTGGCATGTTATAGAAGTTGACGGTCATAATATCGAGGAATTTATCGATGCCTGCGCTATGGCAAGAGCAATCGTCGAGAAGCCTTCGGTAATATTAGCCCACACCATACCAGGTAAAGGCGTCGAATACATGGAATACGACTACCATTGGCACGGTATTCATGCCGGGCTCAAGGATGTTGCCGGCGCCCCGCCAAAAGATCAGCAAGTAATGGTAGCACTCAAAGAACTTCGGACCCTAAAGGGCCGCATTAGGAGCGAACACGAATGAACCTGTATTTGAACGATATTGACGGAGACTTAGCTAAAGACACCAATAGGGCTGGCTTTGGGCGTGGTCTACTAAAAGCTGGCCAAAAAGATCCTAGAGTCGTCGCGCTGTGTGCAGACTTAACGGAGTCCACGAACGTGCATTTATTTGCCCAGGAGTTTCCTGAAAGATTTGTAGAAGTGGGTATAGCAGAACAGAATATGGTAACAGTAGCAGCCGGTTTGGCAGCGATGGGTAAAATCCCGTTTGCTAGCAGTTACGCAGCGTTCAATCCTGGTCGGAACTGGGAACAAATAAAAACCACAGCAGCTATCAACGATCAGCCGGTAAAAGTTATTGGAGCACATGCTGGATTACATACGGGTCCCGATGGTGCGACGCACCAAATGCTGGAAGACATAGCACTTATGCGTGTAATGCCTAATATGACCGTTATCGTGCCTGGAGATGCCATAGAAGCTGAAAAAGTAGCGTTAGCATTAGCAGCAGACGATACGGGGCCAGGATATGTCAGATTATGTCGAGAAGCCATTCCAATACTTACTACAGAAAAAACTCCATTTGAAATCGGAAAAGCCTATGTCTATACACCTGGTAAAGATCTAACTCTTATCAGTACCGGCGTACTTACGTATCAGGCATTATTAGCTGCAGAAATGCTATATAAAGACGGCATAGATGTCGAAGTTATACATTGTCCCACGATCAAGCCTTTAGATGCGGTTACGATACTTCATAGTATCCAAAAAACTGGTTTAGTAATGACACTCGAGGAAGCTCAGATAGCCGGGGGTTTGGGTGGCGCTGTAGCCGAATTATTAAGCGAAGAACTACCAACTAAGTTAAAACGCCTTGGTGTTCGAGATCGCTATGGTGAGAGCGGGAAGCCTGAAGAGTTGCTCAATCTGCATGGTTTAACGGCAAAACATATTGTTCTATCTGTTCATGAATTGGTTAGAAGCAGATAGCCAAGAAATTATACCCCCTTCATCTATCATCGCGCCGTATATGTTACTATAAGCACAATCAATAGAAAGGATAGACATGCCGCTAACTCTCAGACAAATTCGTAGAAATTGTGCAAATGCACGTGAAGCAGTAAGACGCGCCCAAGAAGAGCAATTTGCAATCGGTGCTTTTAATTTAGATAACCAAGAAACGCTCATAGCCGTAGCTAGGGCCGCTAAAAATAAAAATGCGCCGGTAATGGTAGAGGTCAGTAAGGGAGAAGTCGACGCTCTTGGTCTAGATAACGTTCGTGACATGGTAGAGAACTATAAGGCACAATACGGTATCGAGATGTATATTAATCTCGACCATAGCCCTACGGTCGAAGACGCCATCGCAGGTATAGAAGCTGGGTACGAGTTTATACATATAGATGTCAGCCAGGCTAATCACGACGCTACAGATGAACAGATAATAAACGCTACCCGCGAAGTGGTAGAGGCAGCCAAGCTAACGGGTGCATTAGTAGAGAGCGAACCGCATTATTTTGGTGGTGGTAGTAACGTTTTTACGGAAAACTACGATTATGAAGAAATAAAAAAGACGTTCAGTACTCCTGAAGGTGCCCGACATTTTGTAGAAGCGACTGGCGTGGATACTTTTGCCGCCGCCATTGGTAATCTCCACGGTAAATACCCTGTGCCCAAGGTTTTAGACATCGATCTGCTAAGACAAATTCACGATGCGATTAATTGTCATATCAGTTTGCACGGTGGTTCCGACACGCCCGGACACTACTTTGAAGAAGCCGTAAAGATAGGCGTAGTCAAGATAAACATCAATTCCGATATGCGGTTTGCATATAGAAATACTCTCGTAAAAGTTCTTGAAGAAAATGAAACTGAATTTGCAGTTGTTAAACTTATGGGAGCCGTGATTGATGAAGTTCAAAAAGCTGTCGAAAGTAAAATTGATACCTTTAATGCGACTGGAAAAGCAATACTAACTTAGTCATCTGGTTAGCTAAAAAATATTAAATTAGTTGTCTGTGTGTGTCTGTTGTGGCACAATAGAGCTAATGGTTAGCAAATAATAAGAAAAGTGGTGGGCAGTGTCTGAAATACATAGATTAGATGTACTGAGTATAGGCGATATAGTCACTGATGCCTTTATAAAGCTGTTTGACGATCAAGCAGAAGTACAAGAATATGATGGTGGCAAAAAGCTCGCCATCCCTTTTGGACTAAAAGTGCCGTACGATCATGTTGAGGTTTTAGAAGCAGTTGGTAACTCACCAAACGCAGCAGTGAGTTTTTCTCGCCTCGGACTTAAGAGTGGCCTTGTGTCAAACGTGGGTGGTGATGCATTTGGACGCGATATGATTCAGGCTTTGCAAAAAGAAAAAGTTGATACGCGTTTTATGCATACCAACCCGGGCAAAATTAGCAATTATCATTATGTTCTTTGGTATAAAGACGAGCGAACCATACTTATAAAGCATGAAGAATATAACTACCATTGGCCACACATTCGTCCGGTAGATAAGCCTCGCTGGTTGTATTTTAGTTCGATCAGCGAGAATGCCCTTGAGTATCATGACGATATAGCAGATTACCTCGAGGCAAATCCAGATGTCAAGTTAGCATTTCAGCCAGGGACATTTCAGATTAAAGCCGGTTCAGACAGACTAGCTCGTATTTATGCAGAAGCAGATGTGCTGGTGGTAAACAGGGAAGAAGCAGTGCAAATTACTGGTGGAGACTATCATAATCTGCATGATCTTTTTGATAAGATTCATTCACTTGGACCCAAAGAAGTAGCGATAAGTGATGGTCCTGCTGGCGCGTACGCCTCAGATGGGACTAAGCGCGTGTTTATGCCAGCTTATCCCGATCCTGGTCCACCTTTAGAGCGTACGGGCGCGGGTGATGCGTTTACCAGCACGTTTATAGCTGCCCTCATGAAAGGCGCAGACGTAGAAGGGGCGCTTATGTGGGCGCCTATTAACTCTATGAGTGTCGTGCAAAAAGTTGGAGCCCAAAAAGGATTACTTACGGAGTTGCAGGTGAGGGCATATCTGAACAAGGCTCCGAAGGATTATCGTCCCTCTCGGATTTAAGTAATTTTGCAGCCTTTTTTTGTTCCGCGTGGTTTTTTAAGTAGTCTATCGTAAAACTTATACTCGAAATAAAATTTGCAGCTTTTGACTGCTTCGTTAGCTGATGGATTTCTCGGCGTCGAGCTTCTAAATGTGCCGCAGAATCATACCATGATATAAGAGATGCCAGTGTGCAGGATGCATGTGCCGCTTTCATCACCTTCGGATATTTATGTGCAGTTCTTGTACTGCCAGCAATCGAGACAAAAGCCATCCACTGGGTTTTGTGTTGGCCGCTCTTTTGTGCTCCGCTTGCGCCTTCGATCTTTTCTTTCGTATATGCTTTACGCGTCACATCAAAGAAACAGCTGCGCATAAATGGCACGGCCGCGTCTGCTAAATGTGCCTCACCCTGTAACCAATAGGCGGTCGTGTGCATCAGCTGTCTGACTGAGTCCATGCGTCTATCTAGTACGGCGCCTGGGAATCTTGCTACTGCTCGGTCGTTAAGCTCGGTTATGATACCTAATGGTCTCGTATCATCCGGACCTGTAGCCGATCTTGCAAGAAAGCCATCGACACAATCAAACGCTTGCCCACCGAAATTCTCAATTGCTAGAAGAGGACCACGTTTTCCTTTGGCAATTTTACATGCTACACGTGCTGCTCCAACTACGCCTGCCATCGTAACAATATGCGCTGCTCCATCGGCATGACGAGATTTTGGCAATACGGCTTCTTCAAATATTCTTCTAGCAGGCATATATTAGCTCAGTTTGTCATATTCTATATATATTGCAAGTATTTATGCTCTAGCCTTAACTTCTTAAAATTGTTATGCTTATAGCAAGTTATGTCAAAAATGTTATCGGATTTGCTTGCTGCTAATGAGCCTATGTTTAGCATAGCTTTAAAGCAGTTAGAACATGCGAGCGGCCAACCAGCTGTCGATGTTCGTTTAACGGCGGAAATTATCGGTAAAGTGCATATTAAAACAAAAGAGCTTGGCTTAGATTCGCGTGATACTACAGGGGCTGAATTGTACCATGCGTTACTGGAAAAGGTGCGATTAGCTGACGAGCATTTGGCACACGCAATTGGGGGTAAAGACACAGAAGATGTCCAAGCTCTACTGCCTCTAATGAAAAAAGCCGTAGAAGGCCAAAAGCTTCCAAACGAATGCTGGGTACTCAAAAAAAGCGTAGCAAAAAATATGCTAAAAAAGATGCCACCAAAAAATACCATGGCTCACCTTAAATATAAGTCGGTAGATTCGATGCTAAAGCGTGAAAACATAAGCGAAATATACGGAGCATTACGTTTTGCGGAAGGACCGGAGTGGCTTAATACTTTCGATGGGTTATATAAATCACTAAAGCCTTCGGACTTCGAGACTCGTAAAATAGAAATACTTATCATGGATCCACTTCGCTGGGGCACTATTGCAGATAGTTTTGTTCATAAAAAACGCCATAACATTACCCACCTCAAGGAACTAGGGGTAATAATAATGCTTCCTACTACAGTATCGCGTTTGCGGGGGGTTACTATAACCTGTATGCCGCTACTGTTCCACTATATTAACGAGATACGACTTTACAGTTCGTTCTTTAAGCTTCAGCAGGTAAAACCGAATTTTGGTAAGATTATCGTAGACACGCTCGTCGCTGATACGAGCAACGCCGCTGTAATGGCCGGACAGAATATCCATTGGAGGGTGATCCAGCGATATTTTGGCAAACTCGAAAGCGAATTTCATCCTGAAATTTTTGAACCTCATGTACAGCCCGAAGATTTACACTGGCGACGAGCCGAAGAAAGCCTGTATAGGATTGAGCCAAAGCTCAAGTTCTGGCAAGATATGGATTATGTGGGCGTGCATCACGGTGATCGACCAGTAACGTTTAATTTAATGGATTGTGCTATAGCTTATTGTAACCAAACCCCTTATTCCGAACGGGTCATATATCATTTTAGGGAAGCGCTCTGGAATGAAATATTTGTTCGGTATATGGGAGAGAAAACGCTGGAGCAACAAGTACTAAAACAATTGGACAATGAAATGATCGCCCCAGAGACATTAAAGGGAAGAAAATGACAAGCGAACCTAACGAGAGAAATTTGCAGTACGCTATTTGTGTATCTGGTGCCGCCAATGGTGATACGGTGGAGCTTGGACAGAGACTAGCTGAACGGCTTGGGGCGGCTATTGCTAAGCGTGGGCATGTAACCACTACGGGCGCAACGGTAGGTTTGCCATTTTATGCAGCCAAAGGAGCTAAAGAGGCTGGTGGCATGAGTATCGGTTATTCGCCGGCAAGCGGCGTAAGAGATCATTTGCGTCGATACCGATTGCCCATTAAGTACTTTGATTTTATTGCATATACGGGTATGCAATATGTAGGTAGAGATCAGTTTTTGATTCAATCTTGTGATGCCGTAGTGACCATAGGTGGTAGATTCGGCAGCCTACACGAATTTGTCACGGGCTTGGAGGCACATAAGCCTTGTGGTGTATTGATAGATAGCGGAGGAGCCGCTGATATTATTCCTGAGCTTATGAAGATACTAGAGCCCCCAAAACAGAGTCTAGTGGTTTTTGATGATAATCCTGAAAATTTGATTGAGAGAATAGTAACGATACTTGATGATGAGTACAAAGACATTGATAAGCAGTTAAAAAATGATGAACACTGGTTTATGGGTAGTCAACATAATGGGTAAGGAGCTTTCATATGCGTAGCAAACAAGCAGGGTCAGTAATTATAGTGTCACTAGTGGTATTTGTTTTCGCTGTAATCGGAACTGCAGGATATGCTGTGTATTCTAAAAATAAAACAACCAGTCCTGATACAGCTGTAGCACCTTCAACACCAGCCAATAAGACCATCAACTCTTTTAATGAATGTTTGGCTGCTGGCAATCCTATTATGGAATCTTTCCCAGAACAGTGTTCTGCAAATGGTAAGTTATTTATGAAGACAGATGCTAGCACAAACTCAAAGTTTCTCGAGCTAGAAGCATGGGGTGTAAAAATTCCAATAATTTCGCCACTTACAGATCTACAGTTTTCTGTGCTAAGCCAAAGCAACGAATCTGGCGAAAAACAACCACAGATTAAATTTTATACTAAGAAATCGGAAGAGCTAGGCATGATATGCCCAAGCAATTATAGCCTTATTACCGTGGTGCGAGGTAAAGCTGATGATATACCAGCAACAGAAGCAGCAATTCGCTCAGGAAACGATACATCGAAGGTTACGTATAAATATTTGTTTGAAAATAAGAATCCTAATGAATTTGGTCTCAAAAAAGGCGAATATTACTATTTAGCTAATGGCGGTGGTGGTTCATGCAGTGATAAAGCAGATACCGTAGAACAAACCAAAGAGTATAAAAATCGTGATTTAATAATAGACGCATTATTAAAAATGGAGACTCTATAGCCTAGCCTGTACAATAGACTTGAATGACAGAGTTTACATTAAGAGCTGATTATAAAGCTACGGGAGATCAACCTGGGGCTATTGCTGAGTTAACTCAGAGGCTTAAAAGTGGCGTAAAAGAACAGGTACTGCTTGGAGTCACTGGTTCTGGTAAGACTTTTACCATGGCTAACCTTATCCAGAATACGGGTAAAACCACATTGGTTTTAAGCCATAACAAAACACTTGCAGCACAGTTATACAGCGAATTTAAGCAGTATTTTCCGGACAATGCCGTTCACTATTTTGTAAGTTATTTCGATTATTATCAGCCAGAAGCATATATTGCTCGCAGCGACACATTTATAGAAAAAGACAGCCAGATTAACGAAGAGATTGACCGCTTGCGACACGCTGCTACCGATGCATTACTGTCTCGTAAAGACGTTATTATAGTTGCGAGTGTTAGCTGTATATATGGCATAGGTTCTAAAGAAGATTACAACGGGTTAGCAGTAGAGGTAAAAGCTGGAGAGCGGAGAGTCCGGGACAAGCTTATACGCCACCTAACCGATATACAGTATCAGCGTAATGATATCGACTTCCACCGAGGTACATTCCGAGTACGAGGTGATGTCATAGATGTATTTCCGGCTGGAGAAGATATAGCGTACCGTGTTGAATTTTTTGGAGATGTAGTAGATAGAATTACAAAGCTTGATCCGCTCACGGGCGAAGTTCTGGCAAAACTCGGTAGCCTAAAAGTTTTTCCTAGTAGTCACTACGTAACACCACAAGATAAGCTGAAACTAGCGTTAGTAGAGATCCAGCAGGAACTTGATGAGCGGGCGGCATGGTTCAAAAAAAATGGTTTGTTACTAGAAGCTCAGCGTATCATGCAACGTACCCGGTTCGACCTAGAGATGATGGAAGAAACCGGCTTCGTAAAAGGTATTGAGAACTATTCGCGCTATCTGACGAATCGCGAACCGGGCGAGCAGCCAGCAACACTCATGGACTACTTTCCAGATGATTTTTTATTGCTTATAGATGAGTCGCATATGTCTGTATCGCAGGTGAGGGGAATGTACAATGGCGACCGAGCCCGCAAGGAAGTTCTGGTAGAGCATGGGTTTAGGCTCCCGAGTGCCCTAGATAACCGTCCACTAACGTTTACTGAGTTTGAGAAACATATCAACCAGGTAGTCTATGTATCTGCGACGCCGGCACAGTATGAGCTTACAAGGTCTCCTGCTCCTACGCAGCAAGTAATTAGACCTACGGGTTTGCTCGATCCACCTATAGATATTCGTCCGGTTACTGGTCAGGTTGACGACCTTATAGCAGAAATACGCGACAGAGTTAGTAAAAATCAGCGAGTACTTGTAACGACCCTTACAAAGCGCATGAGCGAAGATCTTACAGAATATCTGAAAGAGATAAACATAAAGGTCACGTATTTGCATAGCGATGTAGATACCTTAGATCGCACGGATATTTTGCGAGACTTACGACTGGGAGTTTATGATGTGGTCGTAGGGATCAACTTACTCCGTGAAGGTTTAGATTTACCAGAAGTGAGCCTAGTTGC
>JBBSJF010000043.1:0-8694 GCA_038257495.1 Saccharimonadales bacterium (SeqCode)
TAGCCTTGAAGTAGGCACGTTTCTTATCTCGTATTATTTCTCTCATTGTTACTCGTTTCATACACAACAGAGTACGAACAGAGTGACCGAATTACTATCTAACCGGAGCGGGATGGGTGTCTTTTATTTTTATCTGATGCGATGTTATTGACTTCTAATTTGAGTAGTAGGATAATGAGTACACATGATACAAATCGCTCCTAGCACTATTGCAAAGATTGTGATTTCCGCTTACCCAGCGGGTGTATGATGAATGTATAAAGATCGTAAATCATATCCCGCTCAACGAAAGTTAGCGGGATTTTTAATAAAGGAGAACTAATTATGAAAGACACACTAGGAAATAAACCTTCTTATACTGAGGTAGCCCCTCCGGAAGTTGCCAGAGGAGTAGCTCGATTATTAGAAGGGATGAGAATGGGTCGAGGTATAAAACATACCCCAGCTATAGATGATGAGTCTAAAAAACAAGAACTTCCACCTCTTCGAGTTGTGGAATATACAGATTGACCCTCCGTATTATATATGTTATTCTACGCAAGTTACCAAAGACAGTAGCGATTCGACTTGTCGAGTTTAAGAATGCTACCGAGGAACGAATATATTATATTTGTACTTATGGTCTTTGGCATTGTCCAAAGACCTTTTTTGGTAAAAAAGTGCGAACATAGACCCCTTAACAGAATAACTTTCTTAATTACTGGCTGATGATTTTTGAGTCAGAATAAGTTATGGCGAAGGAGAACTACCTATTGGTACATCGACAGAGCTAGGATTTATTCTGGCCAAAAAGGGCTGGCAGTAAAAGGATGGTTATTTTGTTGAGGGGTCCTACGGTCGATCGTACTAAAAATATGTAACAAGAGGAATATACATGGCTCTTACTAAACAAAAGAAAGATGAAGTTGTAGCTGAGATAAGCTCGCTACTAGCAACATCTAAAATGACGGTTGTCGCAAAATATCAAGGCACGACAGTTAAGGCTATGCAGACACTACGAAAAGCAGCTAAAGAGAATGGTACTAATGTACGTGTAGTAAAGAACCGCCTTCTTATAAAAGCAGTTCAAGCTACGAGTAACATCAAAGATGTAGAAACATCTGCTATCGAAGGCATGTTGCTCTACGCTTTTAACAGCGAAGACGAAGTAGCTCCTGCCCAAAGCCTTAGTGTGTTTGCAAAAACCAATCCATCTATAGAGTTCGTAGGTGCTATTAGCGCGGACGGCAAGTTTTTGTCCTCAGATGAGGTAAAAGCCTTGGCTAACCTGCCAAGCAAGCCTCAGCTAATCGCAGGCGTGATAAACACCTTACAGTCACCAGTACGTGGTGTTATGAATGGTTTATCCGGCAACCTTCATGGGCTTTTAAAGGCTCTAGAAGCTAAAGCAGCAAATTAATTAATAAAGGAATAGAAAATATGGCAACAGATCTAAAGAAATTCGCAGAACAACTTGTAAACTTAAGTGTTCTAGAAGTAAATGAACTTTCTACAATATTAAAAGATGAGTATGGTATCGAACCTGCAGCCGCAGCTGTAGCCGTAGCCGCTCCTGCAGCTGGTGGAGACACTGGTGCAGACGCAGCAGACGAAAAAAGCGAGTACGACGTAGTCCTAAAAGACGCAGGTGCGCAAAAGGTAGCAGTTATTAAGGCTGTTAAAGAGATCACGAGTCTTGGACTTGGTGAATCTAAAGCCATAGTAGACGGCGTGCCTAAGCCAGTATTAGAAAAAGCTAGCAAAGAAGACGCAGAAAGCGCCAAGAAAAAGCTTGAAGAAGCTGGTGCAACAGTAGAACTAGTCTAGTTTTTACTTACGCATTGGAAAACACCTCTCATTCTCTGAGGTGTTTTCATTTTATTGACAAGTATGATATAATATATATTATATGACAAAATTCGCTGAAAAATGGAGAAAGTTTAGACCTTACTCTCCCGTTATAGTTGGGGTAGTTGCAGTAGGACTTATACTGTCAAATGCAGACAATGAACCTGTCAGCAAGCCAGATGTAACGGCGCCAGTGACTACTACCGCTCCAGGACCTTCTACAAATATAAATGCCTGTGTAGACAAAGCCGTAGACAATACATTAGAGTCTTATATGCCTGTGCTTGTGCAAGAAGTACAGATTTCTGGAGAAGTAAATAACTTAGCAATAGTTTCTGAACTCAGAAGAGTAGCATTGAACACGTGTGCTAGAGGCATTAGCAGTTTCACAATGAATCTCCACCCTATAGACTGTGTTACAAGTAAGAATGAAAGCGGACAGGAGCGAGCGGTACCTAGAATAGAGGTTTTTGAGAAAAGAGGAGAAGATGATCAGCTCCTAGATGTAGAGATTATAAGTGATGCTGTATTAGGTCCACCTTCGTCAGTGTGCACTAGTTTAAAGCCTTAGTTTATCCACAGGTGGTAAACTCTGTTTTGACATATTAACTAAGATAATGTACGGTACTATCAAGTACAGATAAACGTACAGAGACAGGTGAAAACAAATGGCAGACGTTCCTGAGAAACAAATCAAAAGATTACGCAGTCTAATATCCGAGGCAGAAACCAATCTTGCCGCTGTTAAAGAACTCTTAATTAGCCTCGTTGGCGACGACCACGATGCGCTTGCTATGGTTAAGGATGAGCAAACCGGTAAGGTGATAGAAGGCGTCTTTGATGGACAGAACATGGTCGGCAGTGATGCCAAAATGTACCCAGTACCGGCAAACTATGCGAGCAAGTCCAAACTTGTACAGGGCGACATCTTAAAACTTACCATCGCTGATGATGGCTCGTTTATGTATAAGCAAATTGGTCCAATTCCGCGCAAGCAAATCGTTGGCACACTCCAGCTAAAGGACGGTCATTACTTTGTGGTAGTTGGCGAACGAATGCTACGAGTACTTCTTGCAAGCGTCACCTATTTTAAAGCCAAGCCAGGTGATCAAGTAAGCGTCAATGTTCCCGAAGATGATGCCGACGCCGAATGGGCAGCCCTAGAAGCCGCTCTGTAAAAATCTCAACTTAAATACAACGTTCAGCGCGCTACATCCACGTTATAATAGGGAGATATGGGTGTAGCTTTTTATCGAAAGTATAGGTCTTTGTCTCTGGATGAATTAGTCGGCCAAGATCATATAACGCATGCTCTTGAGGCGGCGTTATCACAGGATCGGATTAACCACGCCTACTTATTAACTGGTCCGAGAGGCATAGGCAAGACAAGCATTGCTCGTATACTAGCGCATCGTATAAACAAGATTGAATACAATGGCTCTGCCGCACATATAGATATTATCGAAATAGATGCCGCCAGCAACCGACGCATAGACGAAATACGCGACCTACGCGACAAGGTGCATATAGCGCCGACCTCGTCTACATATAAAGTTTATATTATTGACGAAGTGCACATGCTCACCAAAGAAGCATTTAATGCGTTATTAAAGACACTCGAAGAACCACCTGCGCATGTAGTTTTTATACTCGCTACGACCGATATCCATAAATTGCCAGATACCATTATAAGCCGCTGTATTCGTTTTAGTTTAAAGCCGATATCCGTAAGCGATCTTATAAAGCACATGCGCTTTATCGCTAAGGAAGAAAAAATTACTATTAGCGATGATGCGCTGGCACTTTTGGCAGAACACGGTGACGGAAGCTTTCGGGATAGCATAAGCTTGCTCGAGCAGGCTTCGAGTAGCACTAAAACTATAGAGCTTAGAGACGTAGAATCCATACTTGGCGTTGCCAATAAGGATGCCTTACAACAAGTAACCGATGCGCTCAATATAGGAGATGCGCCTATCGTCCTTGCATCGTTAGATACGTTACTTGATAGTGGCGTGCACACCGCGGTTGCCGCTAAGCAACTAGCTGGAGTACTGCGGGCACAACTTGCAGCGCAAACAGACAAAAGCAAGCTAGAGTCGGTTATGAACCTCCTAGAAAGGTTGTTGTTGATACCTACCATGCCGAACCAAAGAATATCTTTAGAGATCGCATTACTAAGATATCTACCCGGCCTAAGCAAGACTACCATTCCTACTGCATCAGTAAAAAATAACTCAAGCAATAAATCTGACTACGACTCATCGAGCACAGCTATTTCCAGTCCTGTTTCTGAGACTATCAAACCAGCGCTTGCTGCTGAGCCTACTGTCAAGATAAAACCCAAACCAATCGAAGAAAATGCGGCTCAGGATAACATTAAAAAGGAACAAGATGCCCCCAAGGTTAAACCTGATAAAAACACTGCTGACCTGTGGGCGGAGGTGCTGACAGTTATAAAAAACACGCACAATACTCTATATGGAGTCGCTCGGCTAGCTCATGTAACGCTTGAAGACGACACTCTGAAACTAAGCTTCGCGTTTCCTTTTCATCAGAAAAAAATTAACGATAATCACAACAAGCAGTTGCTCCGCGACATTGCCAGTAAAGTTGCCGATAAATCTATTACTGTCGAATGCATTGTCGACACAAGCCTAAAAGACAAGGCAGCAGACATACCTATAACAAGATCTATAAAGTCGGATAATCCATCGATATCAGCCATAAGCAATATTTTCGGTGACAGTGAACTGTTAGAATCATAATATGGATCCACGTGGCGCAACGATACCACCGCAAAACACCGATGCCGAAGCCAGTATGCTAGGCGCTATTTTAATTGATGCTGATGCTATCGTAAAAATAGCAGATATGATCCAAGCCGAAGATTTTTATGACGACCGGCATAAGCGTATTTATGAAGCAATGGTGCGCTTATATGAAAAACATAGCCCCATAGACGTGCTCACATTAAGCGACGAGCTGCGTAGCACGGGCGTCATAGACGTTATTGGCGGCCCAGGGTACTTGGCCGAGCTTACAAATTATGTACCTACGGCATCGCACGTAGAACGCTATGCAGATATAGTCTCTCAGAAATCCATGCGCCGCAGGCTGATTAAAACGGCTACGGAGATAGCAAGCATGGGTTACGACGAAACTACGTCCTTTCAGGAACTCATAGAAGGTGCAGAATCAGGGCTATTTAGCGTAAGCGAGCGACATGTAAAGCAAGATATTACCAGCATAGAAGATATTCTAAGCTCTAGTTTTGACAGATTGGACGAGCTTCATAAAGACAAAGGTAAAATACGTGGCGTGCCTACCGGTTATACAGATTTGGATAATATTTTGGCAGGTCTACAAAAAAGCGACTTATTTATATTAGCTGCCCGCCCAAGTATGGGTAAAACAGCGATGGTATTAAACCTGGCTCATAACGTATCCGTAAAATCTGGCGTGCCGGTGCTAATGTTTTCTTTGGAAATGAGCAAAGAACAGCTTGTAGACCGAATGCTCGCCAGAGAGTCCGGAGTAAACGCTTGGTCGCTACGCACAGGCAACCTCACAGATAACGACTTTGAAAAAATTGGCCAGGCAATGGGCACCCTAAGTGAAGCACAGATTTTTATTGACGACACGCCCGGTATCACCGTGAGCGATATGCGTACAAAAGCCCGCCGCGAAGCACACCAAAGACCCCTGGGACTCATAATAGTAGATTACCTGCAGCTTATGAGTGGTGGCTCACGATTTGGTGGAGGAGATGGTAACAGAGTGCAAGAAATCTCCGAAATATCGCGAGGGCTAAAAGGTATCGCCAGAGAGCTAAACGTTCCTGTAATGGCGCTCAGCCAGTTAAGTCGCTCGGTAGAAAGCCGTAGCCCTCAGATCCCTCAGCTTTCTGACCTTCGAGAGTCGGGCTCAATAGAACAAGATGCCGACGTAGTGGCATTTTTATATAGAGAAGATAACTATAACCCCGATACCGAGCGAAAAAATATAATGGACGTATTTATCAAGAAACATCGTAACGGACCCACAGGTGCAGTCGAATTATACTTTGATCGCGAAAAACAACTTATCCGCAGTCTAGACATTAAACGTTCCTCCCCATTCGACACATAAAGTAACCTAAAAGTCTCTATTTTCTTTTAGTCAGTTCTCTAAATTGTGGGATAGCCACGGCAACCATCACTAATATTGCTCCCATTATTGTAGAAAGTAGTATCTTTTCCGAAAAGAATAGGTATCCGAACGTAATAGCAATGACCACTTCTAATAAGCTAATAAGCCCTCCTATACTGGCATCAACGTGCCTGAGACCTTCTACCAGAAACCATGAAGATAGTACGCCAGCTACAGCAAAACCGAGTAATGCTAGCCAAAGAAGGCTTAGTGTAGGTACAAGCTGTCTCTCATGAAGTATAAGCGATACGGGTAAGTGCACAATGAAGGATACGCCCCAGGTTACTATAAGAATTTGTAACGATGAGAATTTTTTAGATATAAGTTTTGTAGCAGACATGCCACCACCACCTGATACCCCAGATAAGCCTCCCATAACAAGAGCTAACAGAGAGTAAGCACCGAACGATCCTGCAAATGTCACATATAAACCTATAAATGCGATTATAAACGATAGTATTTTAACGAAATGTAACTTTTCACCAAGTAGAAAATAACCTATAACGTATGCTGCCAACAAGTAAGAACCAAAAAATACTAGATTTATTATTCCTACGCCCGCATTTTGATATGCATAATAAATTGGAGCTTGAGAAAAAACTAAAAAACCTAAGCACCAGGCAAAACTCTTCATGTCTGACCATTTCATCGGAACCCAATTTTTCGTAAAATAGCATGTAGGTATAAGTACTATTAATACGAGTGCTGCTCTCATATATCCCTGAAAAAATACCCCAAATTCTTTTCCCAGTAATACCGACCATACACCGTAACTTCCATATAAGAGCGCAGATATAAATACAAAAAATGAACCTTTAATCTTTAAATGCATACCTGACAGTATATTACTTAAGTGAGCTTTATACTCGTCATTTTTGTTATCGAATAAGAATCTTCGCAGCCTGCTATACTATTTGCATACATGAAACTTTCATTCAGTCGGATTAATGTCGCTGATAATTGGCAGCCGGTGCTTTTAGGGGTAGTAGGGCTGGCAGTATGCTTATTTTTATATACATTCAATATAGGTAGCCTTGTGAGTGGGTTTAGTCAAGAAGAAATTCGGTCTATTTCTATGGCTGACAGCGGAAAAGATATTATAAAAGATCCGTCGTTTATGCCGCATAAGATTATGCAGTATAGCCTTATAAAAGCAGGTTTTTCGTCTGCACGTGCCCTGCGTAGCGTAAATATAATCTTTGCGCTTACAAGTATCGTTCTCTTTTATTACATTATGCTAAGGTGGCATTCACATCGAATAGCCATTTTATCGAGCATAATTTTTGCATCGAGTAGCTGGATGCTCCACATGGGTCGTATCGCATCACCTTACATACTTTATACTTTTGCGCCCTTATTGGTAATCGCATGCGGTGTGTATCTTCGAAAAAGTCGAAGAAAGATGATGTCTACGCTTCTGTGTGCCTCTGTAGCTGCATTTTCACTATACGTACCGTATATAGTATATTTCTTGTTACCCATACTCCTATGGAGATCTTATGCGATATTAAAAAGTAAGCATCGTCCGCAGTGGTGGCAAGTGCTTATGGGTGCTACATTGTTCCTGCTATTCATGTGTCCTTATATATATGCAGTGATAAGCAATACCGATATACTCAGACAGCTTGTCGGCTACCCATCGTTTAATGATATTATTCAGGTTGGCTTATACTCTTTCGAATACGCAAAAAGTATGTTTATTGGATTAAGAATAATTTTGCCGAGCTACTGGCTTATAGGTCAGCCTGTTTTAGATATAGCTTCAAGTATATTACTACTTTTGGGCGTGATAACTTACATGAAATATATCAAGCTTCAGCGATCAAAAATGACGTTGCTGGCTATATTGGCTGGGTCGGTGATTATAGTGCTTAACAGAGATATCTATGCCATATCATTAGTAATACCGTTTATATATATGGTTATAGGCGGGGGTTTAACTCATTTGCTGGCAGAGTGGTTCAAGGTGTTCCCTCGTAATCCTATCGCTCGTAATTTTGGCGCATGCATGATTTCTATACTGGTTGCTATGATAGTATTCTATAATTTAAATTCATATTTTATAGCATGGCCACTTACACCTGATACAAAGAGAGCCTTTACCACCGTAAAAGTGCTATAATTATATAACCTTAAAGGGAGTATGTATGAATAAATTTGACCAAGCAAAAATGTTATTAAAGGTTAAGAAGCTGCAAAAAGAGCTACAAAAAGAAATAATTGTAGTAGAGGCTGGCGATGGAGCAGTAAAGGTCGAGATCACAGGCGAGCAAAAAATTAAACGGATATACATCGAACCTGAGATGGTAGACCTAGATGACATAAGAGAATTAGAAAAGTGGGTGGAAGAGGCAGTTAAAGATGCCATCAGCCAGAGTCAAAAGCTCGCTGCAGAAAAAATGCAACCAATGATGGGTGCTTTAGGTAGCTTAGGTCTTTAAGGTTAGATGTCTAGAGTTGTACCAAAAGCCTTACAGGAAGTTATAGATGCCTTGGGTAAGCTGCCAGGCGTTGGACCACGTAGTGCAGAACGTTTTGCTAGTTACCTACTAAAGAGTGACCCCACAAAAAGCAAAGATATCGCTAAAGCATTGCAAGACCTTCATGAAAGCATCGACTATTGCCAAAGAACATTCGCCCTTATAGAAAAAGGCAAGCAGCTTTCAGAATTATACGATA
>JBBSJF010000044.1:0-8535 GCA_038257495.1 Saccharimonadales bacterium (SeqCode)
AGGCGTAGCAGTAAGCTTGATACGAGGGCTCATTTCACCATCTCCCGCAACATTCATGGTTAGCCACAGATCTTGCGACCAATCCATATTTGCAGGAAAGCTTGTGCTAGAGCCTAGGTTTACCGAGAAATATCCACCCACTAGCCGAACAGTACCTTGAGTTTCGCTCCACTGCACCGTTCCACCAGAAACAGCGTTATACAGCTTAAATTCTATACTGTAATTACCATCGGGGGTTGTGCTACCGTTTACGCTCTGTAATCGTGCCTGAAAATTTAGTTTGTCTGATGTGGCAGCCTGGGCCTGGCGATTTTGGAAAAACAAAACAGAGGTAGAGCCAAGGATAATAAAGATTGCAAGCAATAAGAAACCCCCACCCCTATATAGGGTGAAGTAGCTCGTCTGTGCTGCGCAAAATGCGCGTCGCACAATGTGAGTCCGCTTAGCGGCTTCTTCGTGCATTGAACCTACCTGTGTTTTATTTTTGTTTTGGCCTGAGAGTTTATTTTATCTCTAAGGTCAGTCTTTTGTTTTGATCTGTCTTTTTGTTTTTGCAAGATCTACCCATTATTCTAGAGGTCCACCCCTATACTCGTCAACCAGTTATACACAACATTTTTACAGAGTACAAAACAGTGGTATTATAGCTATATAATACTAGCTATATAATACTAGTATTTATCCTAATAGTCCGACGATCATTGTGAGTCCGCTGACTATGGAATGACCTGTCCAGTTAGCATAAACCTGGGCACAGAGGGGGGTTAACTTTTATACCCCGGTCAATCCCTTCTCCCAAAGGAGAAATTTTTGTCGACTACAGTGACGTCGAACAGTACAAAGCCATGGAGCATGAACGGTATTTTGCTATGGGCTTTATCTTTGGATTTTTTTAGGGTTTGCTGCCCGCTTGAGAACACAACACCCGATCATGCGAGATTGATATTAGATATTGAGGTCGCGCTAGTATTTTATATATTTTTAAGCTTACTCGCATACATATGATCACTCTTCATAAATGCACATCATGCACATCAACTATTTTATTAGTCTGGCGTCTGCCCAGTCGGCATGATCAAAATCAATACCGTTAATCGACTCCCTGACAACAAGTTTAAGATTACGCTTACCCTTAACATCCACGCTCACTGATTTCGTAGGAGTGGCTCCTGTCATCTTACCGCTATCAAACAGTTTTACGCCGTCAGCCCATACCTGAAATATTACAGAGCCGTAATTACTGACGTTGTCATCAACTCCTACGTCTGCCTTAAATGTTGTATACTGACGATTCAAGTCGTACCGAATATCAGCCTTTGAGTGAGAACCTAGTCCTCGAGCGTAGCGCTGGCTATTAAGCGTTATGGTTCGGTCGCTTGCGCTTAAATCTTTTTTAAGATCACCGTATCCGTTGCTAACATATGATGGGGTTAGATCACTCAGACTCGTACCAGGACTGGCCAATTTAATAGGTGGCACTGGATTACCTACGCCCATCTCCTGCCGGACTCCTCCTCTAGTATCAGTAATGACCGAGCCGGGGCAATTAGCCGGGGATGCAAGTTGATTAAGATGCCTCGACGGTAATTCCGTACCGTTGGCAGTAAAATTTGTAAATGATGCCACCGAATGATGAATATCACTACAGCTGTTCATGGGGCCATTATAACGCTCCATCCACGCAATAGAGGAACCATTGAGATTACCCCATGCTACGGGCACTTTTATTTGACCAATGGGAGAGCTAATTCCTGTAACAGTGTCGGTTACAGAAGCACCCCACCATGTCCCGTCGCTACCAGAAGAAACCTTTTGTACCTGATATCTATAGGCGCGTCCGACTTGCCAGTCATAATTAATAATAGTCTGATAACCCACTCCCTCGCCTCCAAATGGTCGGGCAATTTCTGTACCGGTAGCCGATAACGCCTCCCAAATGGAAAATATTGCACGCTTGCCGTTACTATCACCTTGCATACCAGCGTAGCCGTTATCACCATTACCTAGACGAAACTGATGAGCATAGTAATAAGCATCTGGACCTGTTTGATCTATACCGGCTGTAACCTCCCATTCATAGCTCGTATAATCTTGACCGGGCCAATCCCAGTAAGTATACGTGCCTGTTGGGGCTGTAGCAGTTGCTGCAAATGAAGACTTGAGCATATATACAGATGTGATAGCAAATAATATCACGGCAGGTACAAGGACTAATTTATTACAGTTACTCCTAAACCAGTTAGAAGAATTTTTGGTAGAGGTTTTCTTTTTTGAATTTTTTTGACGTTTTGACATATTTTTTCTATTTAATTTATATGGATTATTATTCAGTACATAACGTACAGTGTCAAGCGCAAAATTTTATCGAACTTGACACCCGCTTTTATCCTGAAAATTTATTGAACAGAACAAAAAATTATACTCGCAATATTGAACACCTTTAACTGTTGCCGATATTTATGTACGTTAGTCTACTAAGTGTTCGAAAGTAGCTTCACACTACTAAAGACAATATCAGCTATTTTAACTTCTCTATATACTCCGACCAAGCCGCCTTTTCTATAGTCTGGTTAGAGAATATAAACACTAGCAGGCTTTGTTTATGAAATATAACCGATTGTGGACCCTGAGCAGAAGTACCTATATAAGCTCTTGGGTCAGAAGCTCGTACTACTTCCTTGGCATTAAAGCTTTCTGCTAGCTTTTCTACTTGATCATCTGTATTGCTAATAAATTTGTCGGGTAGTGGCTGTTGGCTTACCGTAATGTCTATGGAACCTATCTTATCTGTATAGCTGGCAACCTTTTTCTCTGGGTCGTACAATATTTTGCCACTAGTAGTCTGTTCCTTGCTGCCATCTGGGAGTACTGTCTTAAAACTCGGTTCTTGGGCGGATTCCGACAAAACCCCAGCGGTTTTACCATCAGAGGGTTTACTATCTATTCTTCCTAAAACAAGCACTCCTGCAACGACCACTCCTATAATGCCGATACTACTTATAACCATAGCGCTACGCTTTCGGTTGATTTTTGATGCACGAACAGCTGGAAGTTTAATTTTAGGGATGGTCAGATGTATAGAAACTTCCGGAGTAACTATATTCTTTTTAGGTTCTTTAATAGGAGCCCGAGCCGCCACATCTTTACTCTTAGGTACTTTCTTTTGTACCACAGGCTTTGGACGCTTATTTATTCGCCTGCGTAAATCAGACCATTCGTCCTCGTCGTCTAGCCAAAACTTGCCGTCATCATCGCTCATATCGGAGTTAGCTTACCATAGGCGGCATAATAATTCTATGGAGTACTGGGCGTACTAGGTGGACGGATGATCGGAGTATCCCGTGTATCTGCTCGACCGTATTCTAGTACCGCCCATAGAGCAAGTAGGGTAGCATGAGGGTCATTCTTATCGCCTCCGGCTTCTCTACTCCAACCACCGTCATCGCGCTGTTCGGCTGTTATTTGGCTTACCCATTCTGGTTCTACAAGGTCCCGCCTGTTGCTCAACAATAAGAATGCCACTGCTTCATAGCGTAGGTCGGCTACTATATTAGGATTGTTTGCCAATGCCACCATGCCACTCATAACAGGTTCTCTTAGTGCAGCAGCTTTTGCTGTAACGCAACCATTATCTTCCATGAGTGCTAGCGCTAGAGCCACGTGAGTTAGGTAGTAATCACCTTTAGATATATCTTTTTCTAGCTCTAGCCAATACTCATCGGGCAGTGGAATGTGGTCGCAATTAGCGCTGTATGCATTCGTCAATGAAACACCTTCTAGTCTACCATTGGGAGATACGTTCACGATGCGCTCTGGGTATGCAACCCTAGCTAAGTAATGTATTTCTTCAGGATACGTTTTAGGATTTTCGTAAAGATCGATGGGGGGTCCCGCAACACCCAAGGTGCTATCGAGGTTAAACTTTCTTCGTAAGTAGTCTAAAAATAGTCGCTCTGTAGGCTTGACCTGGGTAATCGAGCCTACAAGGTATTGTTCGCCCTGCATAATAGATCGTTCTTCACGGCTCAGGCTGTTTACTTGGTCCTGTTTTGCCTTAACAGCTCGTAACCTGCGATCTTCGTTTACCTTGGCCTCTACTAGTATGCCCCCCCAAAGCAATACATATAGCATTAGTACACTAATAGTAACTATCAAAATATTTTTACGACTAAAAAACGTATGTTTGTACTTCATATATTATGGTGATGGACAACTTGAATAGTTACTTTGCCCACACGGTGTATCGAGAGGCTGCTGAGTTCCCTCGATAAATGTTTTACCATGTATAAGCCGCTTACCTGGGTTGGCTTTAAAGAATAACGACACGTCGCTCAGGGTAGGACCACGGGCAACATCATCTGGATAGCCATAGGTCTGAGAGGCATCAATGTTAATAGTCATAAAGAAATACCGACCACAAGAGATATTCGTGCCAGCGTTATTTTTTACAATATACAGTTCTGGTCTGCCTAATGTCACATCACCGAAGTTTGTTTCTTGTCCGTATGCAGACATAGCTGAGCCACCACATGCTTTAGTAACATCAGTAACTGTCGGGTCGTTCATGCTACGGTAGCGCATTTGCCAACGCGCCCCAATGGAGTTATCAAGACCATTCATGAGGAAGTTTGTCGGAAACACATCTTTGTCGGCATCTATCAGACGGGAATAAGAAGCAACCTGTGGCTGTGATAGCAAGGGAGTATATGCGACACGCGAATCGCCTGTATACGAGACTTCGGTTGAACTGCTCGCAATAATAGATAAGTCCTCTATGGCAAACATGTCGCTAGTATCGTGGCTAGCCGCATCAAGAAACTTCCATCTAAACCGAGTAGCAGTCGTACCAACGGCAGCAGAGACCGTAGCTGAAACTCTAGATAACGGGTCAAATGCTGCATTACTTTCTGTGTACGTTGCTAGTGTGGTCCATGCACCACCGCCATTCGTAGAGTACTGCAAAACAACATTTTCTTGGACGCCAAAAAGGCCGGGGTTCTCTGGCTGCAAGCAACCGCCCGTATTGGCCTGTGGTATATACAACTTAAAGTTTATGGTTCCTCCGTTATCTATGTTGACATCTTTTGTAGCAGCGTAATTATTATTAGTATTACCCCCGAGCACCCGTAGCGTATTTGTACTAGAAGTAGACTTGCAGATAGTATCGGCAGTTGCACCGGTTGTATAGCTCCACTGCGGAGTATCAATCCCCGGATCAAAGTCGTCTTGCATGACAACACCTTGGCAGCCACCGCCCAAGACATAGGCTTTGCCTTGGCTAAATGCGGCAGCTGCACCGTAGCGTCCACCGTCAAAGTTACGATTTGTCTGATACCATTCGCCTATACCTGTCGGATTGTTGCCGCTTGCTATAGTAGTATTGGCACTGATTGGTGCCACGAGAGTCCGTGGCTGACAATCATTAATAGATGTGCGCCCGCCAAATAGATACATGTATCCATTAACAGCAAAACCGTCAGATTCGGCCAGTGGGCTGGGCAAGCTCGTCGAGTATGTCCAGTTACCTACATCACCCGTGGTACTATTTATTTGCGCAAACTGTACGTCGCTTAGGTATTCTGTGCCGTTATAACCACCCAAGATATACAAGTTATTTGCATAAGCTACTGCCACTAGCCCGCTTCTTGCCACATTAAAAGAAGTAGATGCAGTCGACCAAGCAGAAGTGATATCGCCTCCTGAATTAAGTTGCGGACTGACATATACCGTAGATGTATTAGCGGCGTTAATATCCAATCCACCTACCACGTAGATCCTGTTATTCCACACCGTCGAGCTAAATTTTGTACGTGCTTCGGGTAGTCCGGTGGTAGCCGTAGACCATGTAGGATTACCAGACGTAAAACCAGTGCTATAGTACACTTCTGCTCTTTCATTCGTTGCTACATTAGGTTGACCACCCATAAAGTACAGTGACCCACCAGCAACCTCTAATTGTCCCCATGCCCGAGCTGCCGGTAGATTATCGCCTATTGTCCATACACCTACTCCTCCATATGCGTCTAATGGCGCGTATCTAACCCCGGCAGTTGCATTCGTACAGTCCGTAAGACTGACACATCCGCCGGCTATATACAGATAGCCATTATGAACAGCAGCGCTAGCACCAAGACGATCCGTTCCGAACAAATCTGTTTCTTTTGTGTATAATCCTGGTGCGCCGCTGTCATTGTTATAAACTTGAAAAGTCTGCACTGTATCGTCTAGACCACCGGCATTACACGTCGGGCTAGTGCCATCTTTGCAGCCACCAATAACATATGCATATGAGTTTGACACTACCAAACCCAAACCCCACCGCTGATTAATGGTTACCGCAGAAGTCTGAAAAACTCCTATGCTACCATCACTTACATTGATCTTGGCAAACTGGATATCGTTTAGTGTTCCGCCGACACTTGCGTCAAAACCACCCACTACATATAGGTAGCCATTATACCCAAAAGCCGATCCACGGCGACGCCCCACCGAAGTTTGGTTCGCTGACTCTATCCATGCACCACCGCTTACTGCAACCACGTTATTGCTATTATCAAACTTAGCATAACGTGTAGTTTTAAGATCTAGTGAGCCAGCACCTCGCCCCACTCCTCCAACCAAATAAATATAGTTAGCATAGACTGAACCAGCATGGATTGCTAGACCAGGTGCATTACCTCCACTGACGGTACCGATCTGGAGCTGGCCAGTTTTTGAACAGCTGGCAATAGTTCCTGTGGTCGTAATATTGCACTTATAGACTGAATCGATTGCAGTATCAGTAGTACAGCCAGCGCCGGCCGCTGGGCTACTGCAGCCACCAAAGAGATACAGGTTTCCGGGGTTACTGCCAGCACTCGCAGGATTTGCCCTCGCATAGGCATACGTATAAGAAACACTTTCCGCGCCGACGCTCGTAAGCGTCTGTGCGGCCGACCAAGCTTCCGTAAAGCTACCGTCTGCATTAGTGGTATTTCTATAAATATTACCGACTGCGGCGTTACCGTTTTGTCCGCCAATAATATATATTGTCCCTCCGAAAATTGCCACACCTGCTGCACCAACTCCAGTCGTACCATTTACCCTATTGGTACTATCGATACACCACGATCCGTACGTGCTACCAGAACACGACGGCGGACTTTTAAGCTTACCATCGCTACCAATAGCCGTATAAGAGGTGTTACCGCTCATGTCGGTGCAAGCATTGGTGGTGCAGCCACCAATAACATACAGATAACCATTTAATATGACAGTCGCGGAGAGTGCTTGCCCACCTTGTCCCGCACCATCACCCCCTGGCGGAAGACTACAGTCGTACGGATCATTGCCCACGCACAGACCCGAACCAGATGCAGTGGTGATACTAACCGTAGAGGCATCACCATCTTGGTTAATAGCGCCGTATTGGATATCAAGATGGGTTGCATAGCAGTCTCCTGTGGTTGCGTCTTGCCTAGAACAACCCCCAAACCTATATAATTTGCCTTGCCAAGAAATAAATGACGATCCAAACCGTGTATTACGCAGGTTTGCCATCGTGTTCCAGGCATCTAAGCTACCGTCGGCATTAATACTGGCTAGCTGCACGTCTGATGCAACTGTCGTACATAACCCAGCAGCGTTTACCACCGAACAACCACCAGCCAGATATATATAGCCACCCCATATGCCCGACATTATCCCTCCTTGAGACGATCGAGCGGTATTGAAGGTGTTACTGCCATCGACAGCTGCCGTTTGCCATGAGTTCATCGTACCGTCACTATTGAGTCGGCTATATTGGGTAAGATTTAGCATAGTACCATTATTGTTACCACCTAAGATATACAGGTAGCCGTTATATGCCTGCACGGATGCGCCATACCGATTTCCACCACTTAGAGCCTGCCCACTCGCCCAGGTCCCCAGCGTACCATTGGGCAAAATATCTGCTAATTCTACCGTAGACGAAGCTCCGGAGTTGGCTGTCGTATTGGTATCGCCCCCTAAAATATACATTTTGCCGTTATAGGCATAAGCCGAATGATAAGCTCTGGCAGTGGCGCCATTTAACCCAGTGTCCTTATACCAATATACCCAGTTGGCTTGGTTCGGATCGGTCGGATGCCACAAGCTTGGTTCGCCGTTAGCACCAAGTTTAGCTATATAGACAGTACTTTTAAGTGTTGTACCATCGTTGCCTCCCATCGCATATAAATAACCATTGTATGCAACCATCGACATACCCACATTTCCGACTCCATCAGAAGACGTCCCGCCAGTAGGCAGATTATATGCTGCGTCCGTACACCAACCCGAACATACGGCACCATTGCTTCCTGGCGCCGGGCTATCAATTCCGCCTGTAGTACTATTAAAACGTGCCCATTGCAATGTTTGGTTATATGCAGGCGTAGCCGTGCTGCCATAAATTGCGATCGAACTCGACCCATAACTATCTAGTATATTTTGCGAAGTTGGCATAGTTGCTGTACCAGTCGCCACGCCAGATAATGGCGGAGAATCTATTCTACTCACCGCAAATCCTACGCC
>JBBSJF010000045.1:0-8339 GCA_038257495.1 Saccharimonadales bacterium (SeqCode)
AGAAGTTACTCGATTTCACCTCAAGCAATCGAAGTAACTATATAACTACAAAGGATTCTTTTTTTATGTTTTATACCAACAAAAGTCAACGCGCCTCTCATGGTCGTTCTAGTTTTAATCGTTATACACGCCCGTCTTTTGGCGGCAATGGCCGTAAAGGACCAAAAAAGGATAATATTCATCCTTCCAGATTTGTAAAAGCAGCTATCCCAGTAATAGAAGTAATTGCCTATGTGCCTACAAACACTTTCGAAGATTTCGATCTGCACCTTACACTCAAGGACAATATCGCTATACGCGAATTTATCAACCCTTCGCCAATTCAAGACCAAGCTATACCAGTAGGTCTTAGCGGAAAAGACATAATTGGCGTAGCCGCAACCGGCTCTGGTAAAACTATTGCTTTTGCCGTACCAGCACTTAACCGTCTGCTAAATGATCCAGAATCTAAAGTTCTGATTATGGCACCTACGCGTGAACTTGCCGTACAGATAGAGGAAGAATGCCGTATGCTAGCTAAGCGAAGTGGGCTTAACGGTGCCGTACTTATTGGTGGCACCCCCATGGGTCCTCAGCTCCGGGACCTATCCTGTAAACCACGTATTGTTATAGGTACACCAGGACGTATCAAAGATCATACAGAACGAGGCAGCCTAGATTTGTCTACCTTTAATATGGTTGTTCTAGACGAGGTAGACCGCATGTTAGACATGGGCTTTATCAACGATATTCGCACCATTTTAAGCAAGCTAGCTACTACCCGCCAATCGTTCTTTTTCTCAGCAACATTAGACACTAAAATTCGCGACCTTATTCATACTTTTATGAAAGATCCCGTATCTATATCCGTAAAATCCGGCGAGACAAGCGACAATGTCGAGCAAGATATCGTCGCCTACAGCTCAGTAAGTGAGAAGATCGAACAACTACATCAGGTGCTGACTACGACTGAAGGAGTAAAAGCTCTCGTTTTTGACGACACACAACGAAGCGTGGAACGCCTCAGCAACGAACTCATTGCGCGTGGTTTTAAAGCAGACGCGATTCATGGCGGCAAGTCTCAGGGACAGCGTCAGCGCGCACTGAGCCGTTTTAAGAAAAATGAGATTCGTATACTTGTAGCTACAGACGTAGCCGCTCGTGGAATAGACGTAGCCGATATTACTCATGTCATTAACTACTCTACTCCTCAAACATATACAGATTACGTGCACCGAGTTGGTCGCGCCGGTCGTGCCGGACGAAAAGGTCACGCTCTTACATTCGTTGAAGCCCGATAGTACATTCGATTGACATACCTAGTAGCAATATGAAAAACTGCTCTTATGGTTAATCAAATAAAAAGTATACCTTCGTGGTTACAAAACGCGCTTATCCGGATATCTAAAATACATTTTTGGCTTATTGCTGGATATGCGGTGTACATCATTGCCTCAGATGCCACTGCCCTAACTACCAGGGATCTTGTATGGCAACGATGGGCGATGGCGGGAACTATGCTGATAATTACTACTATCGTGTGGTTTCTAGCCCGAGGCGAAACAAGCAATACCAATTATTATCGTCTGCTCATCGTATTATTGGTTCTCACTGATATAGGCTTAGCAACTTTCAATGTATATACAGAACGAGGCATGGCAAGCAGAGGTGTCGCCCTTTATGCCTTACCTATTATCATATCTGCAGTATTACTTAATAGATCTGCAGTATTTGGAACTGCGGCGTTATCTACTGCCGCCTACACTCTAGCGTGCACACGATATTTTTTTGTAAATTTCAACGAAGGGTACAAAGCAGAACTGTATATAACCCTGGCCTTCTCTTCGTTATTGTTTTTTGTACTTGCTGCGTCTTTGTACGTGGTAATGCGTGAAAAATTAGAATAAAAATACGAGCACATCTTAACCATATGGTCATATGATGCGCCCGTATAACACAACCGTACTACTTACATTCTACGTTTACTAAGAATTGTACCGAGTATTCCTCCCAGCACGACATAAACTACTATAGCAATGAGTGTATCAAACTCTAATCTAAATTCGTTAGCTAGTTGAGTAGAACCGAATAGTCCTTTAAAAGGATATAGCACTGGTGTAGATACAGAGTATATTAAGCGCTCAAAGGGGCTTTCTATACCTGTACCTAGTAAACCCATGATAAATCTTATAGACAGTACTGCAATCAGGATGGCGGATACTGCCCATATTATCCTTGCTATTACCTCTCTAGCGGCCAAGGCACTTCGATCCTCATGCACTACACTCCCTTCATGCTCTGGGCGATCTGTAACAATTCCTTCAGTAATTGTATCTTGATACATAAGGGTCATCTACTTCTCCATTTTCAGAATTATATGCATTTTGTTGATTTATCTAGAGCGAGACGATACGGCGTTGTACATAAAAAGTACAGCAACAGCACCACCAATAGCTACAAGGAAACTGTAAAGATTAAAGCCACTAACCGCTCCGGCGCCCAGTAAACTCGCTAGAAATCCGCCGACGAATGCCCCGACTATACCAACTATAATGTTACCAATTGCACCTTGACGAGCGTTATTACCCGTAATCATAGACGCAATCCAACCTGCTAATGCTCCAAAAATAACCCATGCGATAATTGACATAATACTTTCCTCCCTAATTTATTTTCTAATAGTTTTACTACCTTAGCCTACTGATACATGAGCGTTCCGAGCTCCAAGTCATCAGACATCTGATCTGCTGCAAGACCCTTGAGCCTAGTAAGTGACTGCCTAACTTGTCTCGATTTCTTTTCACGGATGTATGTCATCGTCTTCTTAGCAAACTTATTCTCTAAACGTGATAGTAATGTAGCTGAATCCATAATGATAAAACTCCTTATTAAACTTCTTTATGCTGCCAATGTCCGTTGATCTTGTAATATGCTTGCTTTACTGCCGTCCAAGCAACTTTATGAGACACTTCCTCTTGCGAGCTATATTCGCGCTTACTAGCATCCGCGTATATGTTCCATGCTTTGTTGAATGTAGCCTTATATATTTCTTGTGCTCGTTTTGGTAAGGTCTTTTGAAGTGCCTGGGGCAAGTCTTCTAAACTTTCGTATGGCACTACTTCCCTCCTTTCTTCGATACATAAATTTTTAAGGTACCCGTGTGCTCCTGAGGTTTCTACCTGTACCTCTGCATCACATAACCATTCTAGCTAATAGATTTTTCTACGTCTGTGAGCTCTACTATAATCCTTGTGCGAAGCAAGCTACATATTACGTGTGTTTTATGACACAATGATAATGTGAGTAATATTACAAACAAAGATATATCTAGACTATTCCCGAATGCTGTGACTCGCTCATATACTTCAGGGCAAATAATAATGTATCAGGGCGACGAACCGTCGCATATGTTCTATGTATGTAAGGGCAGCTTAAAATATTATGATATAGACCAAAACGGTAGTGAGAAAATCATACATCTTATAGGGCCACAGGGCCTGCTACCTATGTTATACGCTTTTGGAAGCCATACCATGATAGACGCATTTTATAGTACCCTAGACGATGTCGAGCTACTGCTCATTCCCATGGATGACTTCAAGCAACGGGTTCAGACTGACGTAGCTCTTTGTAACCTTATACTTGGGTGGTTTGCACAGGAAGCAGAATGTATTATGATGCGCCTTAAAAGCCTAGAAAAGAACGACGCTAAAAGTAAAGTAGTAGACGCATTAAGTTATCTAGTTGCCATGCATTCTACCCCATTAAGTAAAGATTGGTTTGGCATAAACTTCGGGCTAAGCCAACAGATCATAGCCGACCTCACCGGCTTAACGCGTGAAACGGTGAGTAACATAATGCGCGAACTTGAGCCATTCAAAATCATACGTAGCCCCAAGCAGCTATGTGTCGAAATTAACAGAAAAAAATTACTGGAACTTAGTAACGTTTAGCCACGAGACCAGACCAATACACCTTTTATACATTGTTCGTCGATTAAACCATATAATCTGCTGTCGGTACTAAAATTAGTGTTAGAGCCCATTGTATATACTTTTTGATTGCTGATAGACTTTACGTATTTGACCTTATCTCTGCCATCATGGCTAAAAAGGATAATATCACCCACTCTAATTTTCTTTCTTATAAATATCGCGAGATTACCCGGTGCTAGCAGTGGCTCCATACTGACACCAGATATACGCCTCACATATATCACTATTTTTTCGTGCTCAAAAATACCTGATTAATTTCTTCTATCTGGTCTAGGAGCTTCTGGCTTTCGGCAACATCTACGGATTTTTTTACGATTCCCGCTTGTTTTGTTGCCAGCCAAAAAAGATCATGTAGGTTAGGTATAGTCTCAAGATGTTCTGGCTTAAAATAATCAGTCCAAAGTATCCAAAGATGTTGCTTTACGAGCTCTAGTCGTTGCTCTTTAATCAGTACCGCTCGCCACTTATCTTCTTCTTGTAAACCAGCGTATTTTTCAAGAATTTTGTGAACACTTTGTGCTTCGATCCTCGCTTGAGCTGGGTCATATATGCCACATGGAAGATCGCAGTGGGCATAAGCTAACGGAATAAAAAATAATTTCATAAAACTCCTTTTTTACTATATTTTAGTATATACGAGAACTGACTTACTTGCCCATTTGCATGCGCCATTTAGCTATTTCGCCGTGGTGGCCGCTAAGCAAAACCAAGGGGACCGGTTGGTCTCTAAATACCTCCGGTCTTGTATACTGAGGGTATTCTATCCATTGGTCATCTTGCTGAAAAGACTCAATTTCTGCAGAAGACTCACCTCCGAGCACCCCAGGCAAAAGCCTAACTACGCTATCGGTTATTATCATTGCGGGTATTTCTCCACCTGTGAGTACATAATTGCCCACACAGTATTGCTTGTCTACATATGCAGTGATGCGCTCATCGTATCCTTCATATCTTGGACAGAGTATAATCAAACCCTTAGCGTTACCAGCCAGTTTTTTTGCATGTGACTGCTTATACACCTCTCCTCTAGGAGTTGGCAAAATTACCAATGCCGAAGGATCAATTTCTTTGGCTTTTTCTATTGCAGCTACTACTGGCTCTGGCTTAAGAAGCATACCGTCGCCACCACCATAAGGCGTGTCGTCTACCTGCTGCCTTGAGCCAATACCAAATTCTCTTAAATTTATGGTAGAGTATTCTACTACCCCACTTTGAGACGCTTTCCAGAGCATACTAGAACCAAATATTGCCGTGAACATATCTGGAAATAAAGTAATAATTTGAATTTTTAACATAAATATATTGTACCATGTAAATGAATGCAAAAATAAACACCCAGTAAAATACTGGGTGTTACACATAAACCCCTAACCGTTTTATAACGATTAGCTCGCAGGGCTTGTCAGAATATTTTTGTTTTATTGAAAGTACAGTCGCTACTTTCTGCTTTCGCTTTTTGCGACTAAGAGGTATGTTACGCCAATACACACTAAAAGGCAAGGCCTATCTATGTTATTCAGATATCTAAATCATCAAGATCTTCAAGTTCTTTGCGCGTATCTTTTACAGTTTGGCTTACTTTTTCTTGTTCTGGCGCCGATACTGCTGCGTCATCATTACTAGTTAAAGGTTGCGCTTGGGATGTATCTTCGTCCGAGGTTATACTGCGAGGAGAAGAAACGTGACCATCACCATTATCGATAATTTTTAGATTATAGCGTGCATCATTTTTGGTTCCTAGCGCTCGTAGTAGCGTGCGTAGGCTTTGCGCCGTAGCCCCGCGTTTGCCTATCACTCTGCCTAAGTCTTCTGGATCTACCGTCAGCTCGAGTAGTACTCCTTTTTCGTCAATAGTCCTGACTATACTCACGGCGTCTGGATTACCCACAAGCGATTTAACTATATATTCTATAAATTGTTGGTCAATACTGTTCATATCGGTATCTCCTCTAAGTGGTGTGAGGTTATTATATCAAAAACCGCGCTGTAACAACGCGGTTTAGCATAATTGCAGCATGAGCTTACTTGGCTTCTTCGGATTCTTGATCTGCTGGAGCCTCGACAACCTCTACGGGTTTTGTATTATCGGTAAGTTCTTCGTCTACTGTTATTTCTGGAGTAACTTCGGCAGTTTCAGTAGCTACCACGGGTTCTTCGGCAACAACAGGCTGGTTTTTGCGGAGTTTTTCGCCGTGCCGTGTGGTTCGGGTCTTAGCTGTAGAAATCTTTACCCATGAAGGTAGTTCGATGCCTTCATTTTTGAATAATCGGGCAACTCTGTCGGAGGGTTGAGCGCCATTAGCGAGAAACTTGCTCGCAATCTCTTTGTTTAGTGTGCTCTTTTTAGTGTGGGGGTCGTAACTACCTACAAGGGCAATAGTGCGTCCACTAGATGGGCTTAAACGCGAGTCCTGAACTATAATCCGAAATTGTGCATGACCTTTTCGACCGGTTCGCTGATAACGAATTGCTAACATATATCTCTTACTCTATCTCTCTTTAAAGTTGTAAAACAATCTAGCCTATTCTACAGATAACAACCTCTGTTGTCAATGGTATTATATATGATACTGCATAATAATTTAGTATTTACATTACTTATATGATTTAATAAATAATATATGGAGAACCACTTTAATGCGTAGACACCCCAAACCCCAATCTAGAACTAGCCTTGAAGCGCCAGATGTTTATAGACTGCTCGCCCCCGGACAGATACTCCTACCCCTGGCTATTACCGTCCAAAAAATAGACCTTACCATCTATCCTTCTAATGGAACGCCCAAAGTAGGAATACTCAAAGATGGAGAGTTTGACCATACTAAACCTAATGGGCTAGGGTTGAAAGCATTGGGGGTTCCAAAACTAAAAGCCGCAATAGCTGACGCTGTTCCGAGCCATTTTCATGAACCTGTAAGCGTAGAGCCTAATCAAGTAAGGATAATACGCTCTTCAGGACTACTAGAAATTATACTAAAGCCCTCCGAAGAGCTACAAACAGAAAGGAACTGTGCTACAGACGCGTTAGATGAGCTCATCGGCGTGAGTCAAAGGTGGGTAGATAGAAGCTTACCCAAGATGATCATAGGCCTTGTACATACTAACTGTACCTCCGATATTCTTACAGATCTAGTGAAATGTATACCACCTAGTTTGGTTTTAGCCCCTGGTATAATCGACCCCCAGGATGCATAAATAAATACTTTATATATAAAATCGGCTCATCTCCTATAAATACAATCAAAATTGTAACCATGGGAGATGCCGGGAAGGTGGTTACCGTGCTAGCAGCACAGCTTCTACCCTCCCGGAACTCCTTGTTGTGCGAGAGCTACTTGCTCTTCAAGCTGAGACCTCGCCCATCAAGCTTCGCAATGATCTCTCGGACGCAGGTCTCACTGATATTGATGAGACAGAACAAGTCATACGTCGACTTGTCTCGCAGCTGACCGATCGTATCTATCCGTGCTCTCCTCAGGCAGTTGCGAGCTCGCTCAGATAGATTTAGCACCTCAATGGGCGCTTCGTCATCCAAAGCCGGCAACCGAAGTTCTTCATGACGAGCACGCAACTGCCCTAGGGCAGGCCCAACGTGTGCTTCTACATCATCAAATGACAAGCCATGGTACTCGGCGACATCGCCATATGACCTGCACTTGCCGTCGGCTAGTCCAAAACGTACAACGACCAGGCTTTCATCACCGGCGGTCAGTACGTCCAAGAGTCGCCTCAGCCTCTCGTATGACTCGTAGTACGCATCATACTCATGAGCTTCTGTATCCCCGAAGAGATCATGCATCAACTGACCGATACCGTTCTTAGACGGTACGCGAGGAAGCCTGAACAATTGCGCAGACTTTGCGAGCTTCACGATCTCAGCGCGAAACGGAGGGTCATCGATCAAGCGCTGAAGGAAATCTATGACGCTAACGCCATCCACCTCCAGCAATCTGAAAGCACGACCAGCCATACCGAAAAGCTTGGAAAGGTGCTCAGTAGCCTTGGCCACCGTAATCCCTTCCTTTCTTTGGTCATCCACCTTAGCGGAGCTATCTCGGTCGAGATGAGCCTTAAATGTGTTAGCAAACACACTCGAGTCTCATCTCGAAATACAACAAGAAGTAAATGTACGTTCCGGAGCCATAAAAGCTCAACAAAACTGCCCACATTATAACACACTTCCGCTATTTTAGCTAGCTACTTCTCTATAAAAAGTCTTTAGTGATAGATACCCACGGGTAAACCCGTGGTGCTTAGGTCGGAATACAATTAGAGCGTTAGCTCTAATTGGTCTGCATCCTGGATACCCTGATGTTCTACGTAGTGCTTGATAGTCGCTTCATCTAGACCGATACTGCTGACAAA
>JBBSJF010000046.1:0-8280 GCA_038257495.1 Saccharimonadales bacterium (SeqCode)
CCGAAGTAAATAGGGTGGCATCATCAGATAGCGCATAAAGGAAAAGGTGGATATGCAAGGACCAAAGATAGAAATACTGTTAGAGGAAGTTATAAAAAGAAAAGCGTCGGATCTTCACCTGCAAGTCGGCTTGCCACCGATCCTTCGTACCGATGGCGCTCTTGTGCCCGTTAACGGGGCTGAAATCCTCACAGAGGAAACGGTTGAGATTCTCATATTTGCAATTTTAGACGAAGACCAAAAGCAAATTTTACTCAAAGATAAAGAGTTCGACTTTAGTTTTGCGTTTGGCGATTTGGGTCGGTTCCGTGTAAATGCCTTCCACGAACGTGGTAACTTGGCAGCCGCGCTACGTCTTATACCCAATGAGCTACTCAGTATCGAGCAGTTAGGCTTGCCGAATATTGTCAATAAGTTTGCCGACTATCCGCGTGGCTTAGTGCTGGTGACGGGTCCTACTGGTTCCGGCAAGTCTACTACCATTGCGGGGCTCATAGACAAGATAAACCATGAACGGGCGACCCATATCGTTACCATCGAAGATCCGATCGAGTTTACGCATAAAAGTCGCAAATCGGTTATCGTACAACGTGAAGTCCACTATGATACGTATTCTTTTTCGGCTGCGCTTCGTAGTAGTTTGCGCCAAGATCCGGACGTGGTTCTCATCGGAGAAATGCGCGATCTCGAGACAATTGCCGCGGCGATTACTATTGCGGAAACGGGGCACTTGGTTTTTGCGACGCTTCATACTAACTCTGCTGCTCAGAGTATAGACCGTATGATCGACGTATTTCCACCACACCAACAACCGCAGATTCGAGCACAGCTAAGTAATATACTTATGGCTATTTGCTCGCAGCGCTTGGTGCCTACCATCGGCGGAGGTCGTGTTGCTGCAGCTGAGATCATGATAGCTACTCCAGCAGTACGCAACATCATAAGAGAAGGTAAGAGTCATCAGCTAGACGCAGTTATACAGACGGGTGCGGAATTTGGCATGCAATCTATGGATAAAACGTTAGCTAGCTTAGTACATGGAGGCTCTATCACGTATGAAGAGGCTCGCCAAGTAGCTGTAGATATAGAAGAACTAGACAGGCTGATGAGAGGATAGTGAATATATGTTAACATTTACATTTAAAGCACGAGATTCAGCTAGCGGGCAGCTCGTTAAGTCTGAGGTACAAGCAGACAGCGAGCAAGCCGCGGCGAAAGCTATAGCCGGACAGGGCTTAGCTCCCTTAGATATTAAGCTTAAATCAACGGGATCGGGGTTTGTGGGCAAGGCGACGAGTCGCGTAAAGACCAAAGATCGTATTATTTTTTCTCGCCAGCTCTCGACACTTATCAATGCCGGTTTACCGTTAGTTCAAAGCTTGCGCAACGTAACCCGTCAGATTACGAGTAAGAGTTTGGCTTCTGTCTCTGGTCAGATTATCGCGGATATCGAAGCCGGTTCTACATTTTCTAAGGCGCTCGCTAGGCATCCGGAAGTTTTTAATACCACGTACGTGAGTCTTATAGAAGCAGGTGAGGCATCTGGTACGCTCGATAAGGCTCTGGAGCGTATAGCTAACCAGCAGGAAAAAGACGCCGAACTCATTAGCAAAGTGCGCGGTGCTATGGCATATCCTGCTATTGTGCTACTGGTTATGGGTGGCGTCGTGGGCTTTATGATCGTAAAAGTATTGCCACAGGTGGAAGGTATATATAAGGGTCTGCCTGGAGCAAAATTACCGCTTATCACTGTTATTTTACTAACCATCTCGCACTTTATCACCGACTATTGGTATTTCGTACTTGGAGCACTGGCGTTATTAGGTTTCTTTCTAAGTCGCTATGCTAGATCGGGTCCAGGTAAGGAAATAGTTGATAAAGTCAAAATGAAAGCTTGGCCAGTTGGACCGCTTTTCATGAAGATGTACATGGCACGCTTTAGCCGTACTGGCAATACGCTTGTTGCCAGTGGAGTTCCTCTTATCCAAATGCTCGAGATCACCGCCAGCTCAGTTAATAACGTGCATATAGCGAGGAGTATTCATAACTCTATTGAGAAGATTAAGGGAGGTAAGTCGCTAGCTGATTCTTTAGATGGAGATGCGCACTTTTTGGAACTCGTACCCAATATGATTCGTATCGGAGAGCAATCAGGCTCGCTAGAAGCCATGCTAGACAAATGTGCGGATTATTACGAAAAAGAAGTGGATAACCAGATTAAAACCGTATCGACTCTTATCGAACCGCTATTGATGGTGGTTTTGGGTGTCGTTGCGTTTACTGTTGTGGCAGCCGTACTGCTGCCTATATACAGCCTTGCTGGTAAGTCTGGTTTTGGTGGCTAGTATTAAAAGCTTGCATCTACCTGAACACTCAAGTATTATTTAAAGCATAAACATTTAAAGCACAATCGAATAGGAGTGGAATAATCGTATGCTACAAAAATTAAGAAGTAAGTCACAAGGTTTTACAATCATCGAAGTTTTGATCGTGCTAGCAATCGCTGGTTTGATCATACTCATCGTGTTCTTGGCAGTGCCGTCATTACAACGTAATAGCAGAAACACACAGCGCAAGAATGATATTACTGGTATCTTAGGCGCAATGTCAGAGTATAGTTCGAACAATGGTGGAAAAGTAGCTACGACATCTGCGATATATACACCGAATGTAAAGCTAGGGTTCTTTGACACCGCTCAAGTACTAACTACATGCGCCCAGGCTGTCTCTGCTGCCCAAGGTAGCACGGCATGCGCAGCAGCTGCTTATACTGCTCCAACCGATAACCAAGTTGCCGTAAGAATAGGTGCTAAATGTGACCCTGCCGGTGTTACCACTACGGGTGCGAACATGACGACTATAGTTGGTGCGTCTAGTAGAAACAAAGCAGTAGTATATAAAATTGAAGGCTCCGGGGCTTCATCGTGGTCATGTCAGGAAAGCTAGGATAAAGAACAGATAGTAAAAACAAAAACGAGCCATTCAGGCTCGTTTTTGTTATGCTTACCCATATGATAGTATTTGGATTAATCTTATTTGGGCTTTGTTTTGGCAGTTTTATCAATGCGCTTGTATGGAGACTCCATGCCCAAGACAAAAAAATAAAAGGCGACTGGTCTATTAGCAAAGGTAGGTCTAAATGCATAACATGCGAACATCTTTTAAGTATAAAAGACCTGGTTCCTTTCTTTAGTTGGTTAAGTACGCTCGGCATGTGCCGGTACTGCCATAAGAAGATAGACGATAACCCAGTTGTAGAACTTTTACTACCAATACTTTTTACCCTGTCGTTTTACTCCTGGCCGTATGAATTGGTCGGATATGAGTGGTTACGGTTTATTGTATGGCTTCTAATGCTTACCGGAATGTTAGCGCTTGCAGTGTACGACCTGCGTTGGATGGAGCTGCCCAACAAGATAGTCTATACGCTTTTTGGGCTAGTAGTTATCTATAGGTTTTACGATTCAGTTTTTATCTCGGGAGCTAACGGTATAAGAGAAGCGGTTTTAGGGGCGCTCATAGGGGGAGGCATATTCTGTCTACTATTTTTTGTATCACAGGGCAACTGGATAGGCGGCGGCGATGTTAAGCTTGGCTTTGTGTTAGGTATCTGGCTTGGTGGTCCGATCATGAGCATGCTTATGCTATTTATGGCATCAATTTTAGGGAGTATTATAGCGATCCCTTTATTAATTTCCAGCAAAAAGAAGAAGCAACTACGGCTCCCATTCGGCCCATTCCTCATTACTGCCACGGTAATTGCTACGCTATATGGCAGCGATATTATAAAAAAATATTATATGTTTTCTGGCTTGTAATGTTTCAAAGTACGAATTCTTATTTTAAAGCGCTCGACGATATGACGGGCTCGGGTTATACTTATGCTTATGATCAATAGAGTCGCAAAGTGGGGCGGCTATACCATTATAGAGACGCTCATCTTCCTGGCAGTAACCAGTGGTCTTTTTATTATCGCGGTTTCATTTATGAACGGTAAACAATCTAGGGTGCAGTTTGATCAAGCCGTGCGGGATTTCGATAGTAATCTACAAGACGTTATAAATGACACGGCAACGGGCTATTACCCAAATAATAGCGTTACGTGTGTGAGTGTAGATAATACTGATACACCACCTACTTTTCTTCCCGCAGGAGGCCCTGTAGTTCAAGGTATTAATGGAGGCTGCATCTTTTTGGGCAAATCTATACAGTTTGGTATGGCAGGTGTAGATTGTGACTCTGTGGCTCGGGAAGGATGTACGAATTTGGGTATTTATACGCTTGTAGGTAGATCGGGCTTTTACGATATAGCCGCAAGTAAGAGTCGCTCGGTCCAAAATCTAGAAGAAGCACGCGTGGCGAGTAGTACATTGTTAATGGATAATTACATCACCCAGTGGGGGCTTTTCGTAACGCGCGTATATACCGAGCTTCCTGCTGTAAAAGATTATGGTCAACTAGCTTTCGTGTCTAGTTTTGCATCGGGGCAGGGACGGGGAGATATTAATACTCAGGCACTGAGTCTTATAGGAGTACATAGTTTATCGACTGGCACTGGTGTATCTGCTATAGGTGATAACGCCGCAAATGCCGTTGCAAAAATTAACGACAATGGCGTAAGGACCGTCGACATACTAACTGATCCTGCTTATATCTGTCTTAGTGACAGTGTGGGTTTGGCTGGTCGCAAGGCAAAGATCACGCTTAATGAGAATCGTAATGTTAACACTACAAGATTGGATATAGATAATGTTACTGGTTGCTAGAAACACCAAAGGTGACACGATTATAGAAGTTATAATCTGTTTAGCTGTCATAGCAGGACTCTTAACGACTACATTCGTAACCGCAAATCGACATACACAGAGTGTGCGGCAGTCCCAGGAACGATCCGAGGCACTCCAGTACGTGCGCGGGCAGATAGAAATACTAAAAAAACACGCCGCCAAGGTGCCAACTCCGGATCTTACGGGGGTGTATTGCTTGGTAATAGATGCGGGAGGCGTTATAAGCAAAAGCTCGCCTACGTTTCCTGGTGGTTACGTCTATAACTCCGACCCTCAGCTTGATAATCTGTCTGACTATCCATCTCCTTGCGTGGTAGGTACCAGATACTCCCTATTAGTTACCCAGGAGGATCCGGCGGCTGGATTTGATGCTAATACTAACCCGATATACATAATTCATGCTCGTTGGGACGGCATTGGTACCGCAGGTCGCCAAGAAGTAAAAATAAAGGTTAAGGTATTCAATGAAACACCGTAATACACAACACGGTTTTACTATCATTGAACTGCTTATCGCTACGATGATATTTTCTGTCATGTTACTGATTTTGTCGTATGGTCTCATACAAGTAACGAGGCAATATATTAAAAGTATAAATACGGGCAAGACCCAAGAAGCAGCTAGATCTATCGTAGAGGATATTAGCCAGTCTATCCAGTTTGGTTCTTTTGCCCCCACTCCTACGGTTACCTCGCCCGTAGTTCAGACTACGTATATAGAAGAGGCGACAGGAGCGACAGTATCCGTAAACGCAAAATATTTTTGTGTCGGCAGTACAAGATACACCTACTTCGAAGGCAAGGTTTTTAAAAAAGCTAACGATCCTGGGAAAAATATCGTGTTATGGAAGGATAGTAGTCCTGGCTCTTGCGTGGTAGCCAACATCAGCAGCTCTCCTCTTCCAGCAGCAAGTGATACTGCCCGCGAGTTAGTACCCAATGGAATGGAGTTGGAATTTTTAGAGATAACTGAGGTGGGTACGAGCGGTCTTTATAAGATAACGGTGGTAGTGGCGACCGCAGCGGGTGACTCGGATATTAATGGCGCGGGTGAAACGGCTACTTGTAAAAGTCGGAGCGGTTCGCAGTTTTGTGCAATTTCTAAACTGACCACGTATATTCCCAAGAAGTTATAGTAGTCACTCGCCAAGGTATGTAGTATGATTATTACAATAAGCATTATGGGGTACGTCTAATATGAGAAAGAATCAATCGGGTCTTGTTTCGATTATTATAACGTCGTTCGTTCTTTTACTTATGGGGCTAATTGTGCTTGGATTCGGAAAAATAGTAAACAGGGAACAACGGCAAGCTCTCGACCGCCAGCTCAATACTCAGGCACAATATGCTGCCGAATCGGGTGTAAGCCAGGCTATTAAAGCCATACGTGATTATGGGTTTACGGGTGATAAGCCTACGTGCGCACCTTTAGGTGGTGCGACTCCCGCCGAGACAATAATAGATAATAAAAATGTCGATGAGTCTCGAGGCGTTGAAATTACGTGCATCATTATAAATAACACTCCAGGGAAATTAGAATATGGCACTATTGGTACAGATGCCAAAACAATCCCTCTTGTTAGCCAAAATGGAACTCCTCTAGATACCCTGACACTTACTTGGCAAAAGGTCGTTACGAGCACTGCTACTCCCGCCAGCTATGGATGTAGCGCACCCCAATTACCACCTGCAGGATCATGGAACTGCTCTGTGGGCATATTACGTGTAGACCTAGTACCTACGAGCGGATCCCTAACCCGAGATTCACTAAGTAATAATATGTACTCAGCGCTTTTTTATCCTACAAATGCAGGGGCGAGTCCAACCCCAACTCCATATAGTAGTGCAAGCGGTCCATCAAACCAGGGCTTAATTGTGCAAACTAGATGTAATAACGCTACTCCATCGGATCCAGCTATTTGCTCAGCTAAAATAACTGGTTTGAGTTCACCGAGCTATCACATGCGTATTAGGTCACTTTACGAAGCTTCGACGATTTCTATTGAGGGAACAAATAATGTTGGCACGGAAGTAAGTTTTACGGGTGCGCAGTCGCTCATTGATTCTACGGGCAAGGCAAGCGACGTTTTACGTCGTGTACAAGTACGCACTTGTTCCAGCCGATTCTGCGGAGATTTTCCAGACTATACACTGCAAACTTCAGACATATGTAAACGCTATCTTTTTATACCTACTCCGGGAGGTAATAACGGTTACCCAACTACAGATACAGCATCGTGCGTTTTGCCCCCCTGACAGGCTCCTTATCTACTTACCGTCCAATCTCTAGCGTAACGTCTACGATCCGCCCTTATGGTGATATTTTTCATGGATACTCTTTAAATGAGGGTCGGTAACATGGGTATAGATTTGGGTAGTAGAAATATTACTATGACCTAGCATGACCTGTACGCTACGCAGATCTGCGCCGTTCATAAGTAAATCAGTTGCAAAACTATGGCGCAGTGTATGAGGAGATACATGCTTTGTAATACCTGCCAGTAAGGCATGTCTTTGCACGAGTCTTTGCACGCTTCTAGCCGTTAAGCGCAAGTAGTTCCCACTGCGGTCGGTCTCCTTTGTGCCGCTATAACGTATAAAAAGAGGAGGGGATATGTCTTTTCTTATATATAAATACGCTTCTACCCAAGACGTAGCTACCTCGCTAATAAATATAGGTCGGTCTTTTTGACCCTTTCCTCGCACGGAGAATTCACGTCGCTTGAGGTTAATATGGTCTCTATCTAGATTGACGAGTTCCGACACCCTCAGACCGCTACTAAAAAGTAGTTCCAATATGGCTCTATCTCTTAGTCCTTGTTCTGTATTTATGTCAGGTTGTTTAAAAAGTCGTTCCAGCTCGTCTATATTTAAGAATGTAACTTGGGCTCGCTTTGTACGTGCTAGCTCTATCGTATCTGGCGCAAGACAGGGTATATTGCGCTTAGTGCAATACCTTAGGAATGTTCGCAGGGCAATAAGATGATAATTTTGGGTACTCTTTTGTAGTTCATCGCTCGTGTTAGTACCCAAGCGATTTAGCCAAAGACGCCATTTGCGTACCATTTCTTGGTCTATATTAGCAACAGCTATATCTCCAGCGTAATCATTTAACCGAGTTAAGTAATGGTCGTAGTTCGCAATAGTTTTATTAGACCTATTTTGCTCTATCTCCATATGTTCTAGGAAGTCTATTTTAGCTTTAGCGAATTGCACCGAACTCATTTCATAACCCCTTTTCGAAGCGAAAGCTCCAGATTTTGGAGCGAAAAAGTCATAGCGCGAGAAGGGGTAATATTAATTACGTTGACGAGTGATAGGGCTTTTGCAGCTCGGAAGCTGGAGGTTGTAATCGGAAACGGGTTTTGAAATGAGTTCATGCTTACATTGTACGACATAGTTTCTGAGTAGTCTCTGTTACAATGAGTACATTAATTTTCTAACAAAACGGAGATAATATGACAGAGCGAACATTAGTCGTACTTAAGCCTGA
>JBBSJF010000047.1:0-8259 GCA_038257495.1 Saccharimonadales bacterium (SeqCode)
GCAGACCCACACTACGTGGTACTTCAAGTGATATGCGCCGTGGGACGAAAGTATAACTTGCATACATAGATTGTACCGCCGAAAAGGTTCATTCACCCACGGCTAAAGCCGTGGTGCTCTGTGTTCCACCACATAGACTTAGTGGATGATATGCCGCTTACTATAGAAGTAACTGTTATTCCGCGGTTATTTAGATAATCTAGCATGTATCGGAGCGTGCCACCAGTGTAAATGTCATCTTCAATTATCCCAAACGTCTTCCCATGATTTTCAATGATTGCATTGATTTGATCATCTAGTTCTGCAAATGCTGGTCGCGAGGTAATACCGAGCTGTTTGCTAGTAAGAAAATCAAAATGCCTACTTACACCAAGGGAGATGCCTAGCTTACTTTGTGAATCAAAATTTAAGTACTGAGCATTCTTTTCTAGATTATTAGCCTTACATGTTTCTAGATCGGCATAATTATGGAGTTCAATTGTTACAGGCTCTAATGCGTACTGCTCGAGTGCTTCAGTTAAGACAGTTATAAACTTATTATATGCATCTGGTATTGCCTGTGCGTTTGTAGTAGGTTTAGCTAAATGGCCAAGTATTGCTAGTGGATCTTCAAGCCTCAGCGAGTATATTTTCATTGGGTAATATTAGTATTAAATCCAAGTTCATGCAATTTTAAGTGTTTATGTTTCAGACATACCGCGAGAGTTCTATTCTCTCTTTAAACATTAAGCCTGCATACAGGCTTATCCATGGTTTTCTTCCCAGGCTCTGTATAAACAGAGGAAAGGAGCTGGCTGCTATCCCTGATCTCTGAGGACTGTTTGAGTGTTAGCGAGTTCCGCAGGAGACAGAGATAGGAGACTGGTACCGACCATCTGCTTTATACATCGGCCTGTCGGTTCTTTGGCTACTTTCTTATCGACATAAGAAAGTAGCTGACGATTAAACGGGTCAATCCGTTTAGGATTATCTCTTAAAATCAGAGTGTATTGATGGGTAGCAGACCAGATAGGTTATTTATGTTTTCTTTGTAAAATTAAGGCTGGCTGAGTTGATGCAGAAGTGTTTGCCGTTGGGGCTTAGTGGATCATCGAATAGGTGCCCTAGGTGACTGCCGCAATTTTTACATACTACTTCCGTGCGCTGCATACCGTAACTACTATCCGGGATAAGATCCACATACCCTTGAGCGGCTGCCTCGGTAAAACTTGGCCAGCCTACTAAACCAGGCGTGGTTGAGTCGTATTTGGCATCGCTATGAAAAAGCAGGTTACCACATGCCCCGCAGGTATAGCTGCCGGTATCGTTGTTGTATAACCACTTTCCACTACCTGGAGCTTCTGTCCCCTGCTCTCTTAAAGACTTGTACTGCTCGGGAGTGAGCTCTTTTTTCCATTCATCTTCAGACCTTTGCACTACTTACTCCTTCTTCTTATCTACTCGATCGAGTTTAAGACCCTTAACGACAAAATACACTACGGCGGCAACAGCGATAAAGCTTATGAGCACCGATATAAAGGCTCCATAGCCAAAATCTTGCCCTTTACGAAAAAGACTAATATGAAAACTTTTCTGGTCAAGCGTTCCCGAACCGGGCAAAATTAACCCAATAAATGGGTTTAAGAAGCTTTCCACTAGCTGGTCAACCAGTGCTTTGACTTGGGTACCCAGTACGAGACCTATTGCCAAGCCTACAACACCTTGCTCGCGTACGAATGCCATGAATCCACCAAGTCCACCCTTTGCTCTTTGGGATACAGGATGCGCCCGAAGAGACTGGGCACGTGCCGATACGGTGGGCCTTATAGCTTTTTTGGTCTCTTTATTCTTCATCAACTCTTTCTTTTTGTTCATTACATGCTTTCCGGTGCAACTATTCCAAGTAATCCCAGTCCTTGCTGTAATATTTCGGTATAGCGATTCATTAGGGAAAGTCTCGTGCTTTCTCTGTCGTCTCCTAGTACACGATTCTTCTCGTAAAAACGATTGAATACCTGTGCAAGTTCATAAAGGTAGGTGCAAATATGATGAGGCATCAACTCCTCGGTTGCCTTTTCTACTGTCTCAGAATATTCACTAAGTTTTTGAGCAAAAATACGTTCTTGTGCATCTAGGATGCTGACATTTTTTAAACTCGTTACGTTATCCGCTTTACGCAATATGCTCCTCGCTCTTGCATGAGCATATTGTAAGTAAGGTCCCGAATTACCCTCTAAGGCAACGGACTCAACGGGATCATAGATTATATCGCCCCCAATTCGATTCTTTAAGAACGAATACTTAATTGCACCAAGTACCGTTAATTCATCATCCTTATCGTTCAGCTCTTTATTTGCCAAGATAGTAGCATCAATAACTTCCAGCGCAGGAATAATATTACCCCTACGACTACTCATTTTTACACCCCCATCAAGCTTGACCATACCATGAGGAACATACCTTGTTAATGCTGCTAGGTCAGGCAAAAACTGTTCTATAGCTTTTGACAGTACTGCCATATATTGCTCTTGTTCGTTCGCGGTCACTATTACCGACAAGTCATAGTTGTAATCTTTATATTTTTTTACAATGAGACCTATTTCTTTAGCTTCATATGTTGGTATACCTTTTTTGTTAACAAATACTCTTGTGTGTAACCCAAACTTCTCACCCCTAAATATTATGGCGCCTTCAGATTCTTCAAATACTTTTCCAACCTGTTCTTTAACCAAGCTTAAGCCTATATCGGCTACTTCGCTTTCGGGATAATACCGTTCCATTTGAGTCCCTAGTCTTTTATAGAATGCATCGAAAGCGTCGTAACTCCACTGTCGGCACTTCCAATAAATCCGAGCAAATGGCGAATCTTTATCTGCATCGGCATGAAGCTGGTAAACTCGCTTATTTAGGTCTGTTATCTCATTCTTCGCATCCTCATTTGCCTCAAATATGTTGTTACCCTCAACATATGCAGAAGACATCCATACTGATCTTTCTGCAATCTTAATATCTCGTAGCTTTTCTGGAAACTCTCCACCAAGTCGTTGCAAAATTGCCCACATGGTCTTTGCCACATGCATCCCTACATCTCCACCATAGTTTACTCTATGTACATCTGCACCAGCACTAGCTAATAAATTAGCAATTGAATCACCAACTACTGTGGTATAGACATGTCCAGCATGTAGAACTTTAAAAGGATTTGGGTCAGAATATTCAGCAAGTACTACTTTGCCTGCCATGCTTTGAGTCGGCTGGCACATAGCTTGCTCTATAAGCAGATGATCTACTAATGTGATGTTAATGAAGCCAGGGCCAGCTACTTCTAGATTGGCAATATGAGGATGCTTTATGCTGCCTACGATCATAGACGCTACGTCTCGAGGAGATTTACTCAATTGTTTAGCTAGCTGTAGAGCAACATTAGTAGCATAATCTCCGAATTGGGGGTCTGGGCGCGTTAATGAAACATCGATATTTGTATCGAAAAGTTCTTTAACAACACTTTTTACTGTCTCTTCTAATTCCTTCATTTAAACATAGTATAACAGATCTACCTCTGTTTATTTTTCGTATACTTCAAAAATTCGTAGACAGGTACATACAAACACAATAAAAAGAACGTAAATATGATCGTAGTACTGAAAGTCCTACTATGTGATAGCGGGTTAAGAACACGTTCGGATATATCAAAAAGAATACCACTAGGGTTGGCGATTACGTCCCACGTATTCCAACGTAAATAGCGACCGAGGTATATCGCAAAGCTAGAAGCGAAGATTGCCCCAAACACAGCAACAAATGATTGGTTGACGGTAATTCGTTTAAGAAGCGTGTGCTGAATGATTGCAAGCGAACTAAAACCCAGACCAAGACCAGCAATAACAAATAATGTCAGAAATGTTATATCTAGAAGTAGGTGATAGTTAGATAATCTGTTCAAGTGAATTAAATCCGTCACCACATAAAAACTATTGGGAAGAAAAACAAACCAAAGTAGTAACACTACAAAACTTTTATAGTCCCTAAGGCCATATGCATGTACTAGTCGCGTGAATACGAGCGCTAATATGAGCGGTACCCAAGCGAGGAAAAGATTCCAAAATATAAATCCATACTGTAAATCCTGTACCGCGTAAGCTCTACTAAGCCATAATAAGAAAGAGCCGATACATGGAGCTAACAGTGCAATAGATAAACGTTTTTCCCAAGATTTGATCCGCCACATATCTACCAGTATACTTTACTTAATGATTGATACTATTCGTAACGCCATTCGCACATATATGGCGTCCATAGCCCGAGTGCTCAATAAGCTGAGCGGAGGTATAATAAGCCCGGATATGGTAACTTGGACTGGACTTATTGCTCACTTCCCTATCGCATGGCTGATATATCGGGATAATCTACCTGTTGCCGCGGTACTGCTGGTAGTGTTCGGATTATTTGATACCCTCGACGGCGAACTTGCGCGAGTACAAAAACGAGCCAGCGCTGCAGGCATGATCCTCGATGCCAGTACCGACCGCATTAAAGAAGTTATTCTGTACATTGGCATAAGCGCCTACCTACTAACCACCGGACATTATTGGTCAATGGTGGCAGCCGTTGGGGCTCTTGGGGCAAGTATCGTAGTTAGTTATGTTAAGGCTAAGGGCGAGATGGCTTTAACGGACTCTAAGTTGAGTGCTAACGAAAAGAACAAAGTATTCGCTGACGGCGTATTTCGCTTCGAGATACGTATGTTTGTGTTAATAGTAGCGATGCTAGTAGATCAGTTGGCGGCATTTACATTCTTTATGTTGATCGTTGCGTCTTATACCGCATTTGCAAGACTCTTTCGCATTACGAAAGCAATCCGAAAACATGCATAAAGTAGACCTGCATACTCACTCTATAGCTAGCCACGATGGTGGTATATCCGCTATCAACTATAAGCGATGCCTCGAGTTGGGCAAGCTTAATACCATCGCCGTTACGGACCATAATAAGATAGATTTTGCCCTGGAGCTCCGTGCAGAACTTGGCAATAAGATTATCGTGGGCGAAGAGATCATGACGACCAAGGGAGAAATAATAGGGCTATACCTAGAAAAACTCGTGCCGCCGGGTCTGTCTCCTCAGGAAACAATTGCATGCATCAAAGACCAAGGTGGTTTAGTGTACATTCCCCACCCGTTTGAAACAGTAAGAAAGGGCCTACACCCAGCAATACTTGATAATATTGTAAAGGATATAGATATCGTGGAAGTGTGCAACGGACGAGCATTCTTACAGAACTTTGGAGGGCAAGCTATTGTGTGGTCACGACTTAACCAGGTATTGCAGGCAGCCAGCAGCGATGCTCATGGCTACTATGCATTGGGACGCACCTACACATCTTTAGCAGAAGAACCTACTAAAGAAAGCCTGTGTCGACTACTACTGACTTGTACCCGACATACCCGACCCGCAAACGCTAGAATTTTGCTATATCCTAAAATGCATACTTTACGAAAAAGATTATGGAAGAAATAGCTAAGCTCGCGGCGCTATCATTTTGGTTTTTCTTGCCAGGCGGGATAGCCAATATGACTCCCGTGCTAGCCAACAAAGTACCCGTTATTAATACATGGGCTACACCGATGGATTTTGGTAAGAGCTACCGAGGAAGACGTATATTTGGCACTAATAAACGATGGAGAGGACTACTAGTGGGCACTATAATGGCCGCCATTATGGCTTTCGTGCAAGCTAGTTTATTTGCAGGAGGTTCTAGTAGCCAGATTATACGCGCGGTTTGTATAGGTGCATTAATGGGTTTGGGAGCGTTATTAGGTGATGCGGTCGAAAGTTTTTTCAAAAGACAGTTATCGATCGCTCCCGGGCAAGCATGGTTCCCTTTTGACCAGATCGACTACATTATTGGAGGACTCCTATTGAGCTATCCGCTTGCCCGGCCTTCTTTAAAACTCATGCTATGCACGCTATTTCTTTACTTAGGTCTTCATATGAGCACCGTATTTATAGGTTACAAATTACGGATTAGAGACAGCCCGATCTAAAAGATTTACGATTGTACCTTATTAACGAACCGCACAACTTGTTTACGACTACCAAAGCGTATTAAAAACACCACAAGACGGTTACGCCAACCATGCACGACCACTCCACCACCACGCCCCATGGCATTATAGCCAAACCTTGCAACTACAGCCGACGTAGGCAATTTGGATTTAAAAATTTTCATGTTGTTGGCATGAGCTGAATCGGCAAACTTAGACTGCGTAGGTCCCGGACATAGCGTAGTGATCTCTATACCCGCTGGGCGCATTTCTAAATCTACTGCCTCGCTAAAATGCAGCACGAATGCTTTAGAGGCATAGTAGGTAGCCATGCGCGGACCGCTTAAAAAAGCTGCCGTACTTGCGATATTCATAATCTTACCCCCACCCCGCTTTGCCATATCACCCGCAAACAAATAGGTAAGCTCCACGAGCGAAAGAATATTGAGTTGCATCATGTTCTTGAGCCTGCGCCAGTCAGCACTAAGGAGCGGCGAATAATCTCCAAACCCTGCGGCGTTAATAAGACAACCAACTTTTAAGTTACTTTTTACGCAGTAATCGTATAGCCCTCTCACGACCAGTTGCTTGCTAAGATCACCGTCGTACACCTTCGCCTGCACAAAGTAGGTTTTGCGTAGTTGGGTAGCTAGTGATTCTAATTCGGTTTTATCCCTCGAAGACAGAACCACATTGTAGCCATCTGCAGCTAACAGAATAGCTAGCTCGCGGCCAATACCCGAACTAGCTCCCGTGACTACTGCCCAAGATTTTACGTCTTTAGTAGTTTTATTCATTCAACTCTTTTTTGAACTTTTCTATCAGGTCGACCGGGGTAGGATTAAGCCCATTAAGAAGCGCGAGGTACAAGCTTACAAAATCTCCAAGTGCTACTGTCCAAAGTAGTTGTTCGAGTAAGAAATCTCCCTGTGCCTGAACCACTATGGCAGCAGGTCTTTTACCACTTAATAGCCGGTCCGTCACGACGAATCTTTTTTGCACACGTTCGTGTTCAAACGTACTTCTTAAGTCGATCACTTTATAGGGTTTTTCTACCGGATGGCTCGTCCAGCCCAAAAACTCATTGTGGTTAAATTCTGGGAGTTGGTTGCACCATGATATGTTCTTTGCATTTTCATTCATACTGATCTTCCATTTATAGACGGCCGGGAAAAACTTGGGACCACCATATATAACCACCGATGAACCTACCAGCTCAAGAGCAATCTGTTTAGCATAATTATCTTTTGTAGGTACATCTACAGCCCAACATTCAAGCGATTTTTTTAAAAAATCTGCCGTTTGGTGCATCGACGACTCCGCAGAAGCCTCGGCTACCAAACCAGCTCTTTCTAATATAGTTACAAGTGCCTTTACGCCATACAGTACTGCATAGCGCGGCTGGCTAGCTTGTGGCAATAATACGAACGGCAAAGACAAATCGTTGGCCTTTTGCTGTAGCTGACCACCGGAAGCCACCACTACAACGTGGGCTCCACGCTCCAATGCTTGGTCGAGCGCAGACAGGGTTTCTTCGGTGTTACCAGAATAACTGGAAGCGATAAAAAGGGTTTGCTCGCCCACGTAAGCGGGGATATCGTACGATTTACAGATCTCAAAGGGCACGTTATAGCCTGGCCAGGTTTGGCTTAACATTGCCCCAAGGGAAGAACCTCCCATACCCGCAAATACCACATTTTTATATTCTGCATGTAGATCGGGAACCTCAAATACATGCCCTAATTGCTGCCATTGTTTACCGGCAATACCAAGAGCATCTTGGGCATCACGGTTATGGATCATCTTAAGGTCATCAAGTACAGACAATTAACTTCCCTCCTGTATAGCTTTCGTTATATAATGCTTATCAATAACTATATACTAAAAACAACGAGGGGGTGGCATGTTCGGACTTCAGAATGATCAAACAATGGATAACGTAGGTGGCGCAGCTCCAGGAAGTGGCGCAACGGGCTACAGCGATCCTGCTTTTAGCCAAACCATGCCTACAGCCGACCTCTCTACACTTTCTCCAGTTTCAGACCCGTTGGGAACTGCCAGTTATAGTGCGCCCGTGCTAGAAGACCCTTTGAATTCGACTAATAACGCCCCCATTCAAGACAATACTCCCGCATTTACAGCCGTAACTGACGAACCAACAAGCGCCCCTATGGTTAGCGACGCTACTGCTCAGCCACCAACCGACGATTTATTGGCAATTAAGCAGCAAGCTCTA
>JBBSJF010000048.1:0-8231 GCA_038257495.1 Saccharimonadales bacterium (SeqCode)
CCGCAGGCAGTATTTTCTTGCTAGCGCTTACGGCGAGATGTCGTCTTCTATCCGTCGTAACGAAGATATATTTATATCCGTAGCTATAATTGCCATAGCTCTAACCTATGGATTTATCGTGCAAGCTACCGAGTTGTCGTATACGTTATTCCTTACAACTTATGCGTTTTCGGAATCTAGCGGTAGTAATATACTATTTATATCTGCAATTATTGCGAGTGCCCTCGGTCTTACTGCAGTATGGGTATTTGCTTTTTTACTTAACGCCTTTTCCGTTACTATTATGCAAGGTGCTAACCGCAACAAAATCCGTTCTGTGCGCAGTACTCTGCGCGTAGGGTTGTATTATGCTGGTCGAACTACCACGGCTTGGATAATACTAATAAGTGCCTTAATGCTGCCAGTTATCATTGTTGGTATTTTTGGAGTAGCTTACCTAAAACTTACTGTTACTAGCCAGTCAGAAGCCATGGCTACGTTGCCATACTTTGGTGCTCTAGTAGGCGTCGGAGTACTCTGTATGCTTTTGCAGTATAGCCTAGTACCCGTAGTGGCCTTATTCGAACCTTGGCTTACGTATAAACAAGTATTAGTTCGCAGCAGCAGCCTTGTGAGCCGAAAGGGCAGGTTATTTGTACTAGCCCTTTACGCCACTTTGGCAGCTGTTCTAACTGCCGTACATGCGTTGTCTGCATTTCTGCAGGGTGCCGTTGGTTTACCAAAAAACCTAGCCTTTGGCCTGATGGTATTTACGGCGATAATATTTACCAATAGCCTCATGACCATTTTCTACCGCAAACGCCGCCTGAGTCGCAATCGTTAGTTTATTTATAATATGTAATTGACATATTATAAATAAAATGTAATATGTATTCAGACTGCATGTTGTATGTCTAGAGGGTCAATTCCGTTGACCCTCTTTGAGTTTTGGAGGTGGTTTTGATGGGTACTACTATCCGAAGCGACCAGCAGCTCCAGGAGCTGACAGCGCTCCTGGAGCAAAAGCGTGACCGAGCCATCATGCTCGGTGCAGCCGAAGACATGAGTCATGAGGATAATCCTGGCCTCGGGTTCTACTTCGTCCTGAGCGATGAGAATGGGGCGGTCCGTGCGCACGTCACCAGGGGGGGTGTGTACTTGTCCTGCAACAGTGTCCATTACGGATGCGACGTCGTCGACATCATCATCGATGGCGACGGCTCGATGAATGTGCGCTCTGATGAGGGGCATGGGCCCGTGGGCGTGGGCGATGAACTCGCGCCCACCCTGATCGGCTTGATCGGGCCGATGGCGGTAGCCCCGCTGGTTCAGGTTCCATATGGCTTCGTACTCGATGGTGAGGTCGTGGGCATCACGTTCATGACCGACATCGAGCGCGAGGTCTCCAACCCCACGGGGGGGCGCATAGGTCGAAAAGACCTTGGGCTCGTCATGGACACGTACTTTGTGCGTGATCCACGTGGGATGTTCGCCTTCGTCGGCGAGAAGAACCCTGTCGACTGGTTCACGGGGTTCTGGGGTGCTTACCAGCAGGGTGCTGTCATCAACCTGTCGGGAAGGATCCGGGCTCTTGAGCCTGGCCTCTGGGGCTGTAGTGATGGTATTTCGGAGGTGTGGCTCGAGTTCGACCGAGTGGATGATCTGTCGCCGGCTTTCAGGTGCGGCGAACGCTACCGTTCTTGGGAGCCACGGACGAACGACTTCTCCCGCGAGCCACGCGGTAGTGAAGCCGAACGGAACCCGCTGCTCGGTTTTTTCAGCTAAGTCGTAGCGCCAGAAGTACGTGATAAACAGGATGTCACGATAAAATAATCCTGTAGAGGACGGTCGGTGGAGATGCTTGGGGTCGATTCCTTGAATCCCCCAAACATCTCCAGGCCGACCTCGAAATTGCTCCACGAATGCGTATTCGTGCTGATGAGTCCAAAAGGACGAAAGCAACCTGTATTAAATTATAATAAGTGTCAAATAAAATGAATTTCTTATTTTAAAAGTAGCCTAAAATATCTTTTGTTTAACTTATGAGCGGCGGAGCAGAAGCCAAGACTCGTAAACCGCTACTTAATAAGTATAGGTGAGTGGCTTGTCAACAACCAAAACACTGTTCCTGGAAGAATGAGTTAAAAACTGCCGCAAACCAGCCTTACAGACAGGGATATAGGTATTAATTACGCATACAGTACATAGCAATGTGCTAGAACCAGCTTGATAAGAAGATATTTGCTTTCGTCCTTTTGGACTCATCAGCACGAATGCACATTCGTGAAGCGGGTATGACAAGTAGGTGTAGATAACACAAGAGAGAAAAGAGCGTACGATGAGCGTGGTTACCTTCGGTGGCGTACCACGCCCATCGTTGTGCGGCCTCTAAATCTCGTTACCGTCCTTGTCGGCTGTGACAATACCGGCCACGGCCAACTCCTTCTGGACTATCCTCACGGTCAGGTAGCGGTCGTAGAACAGGACGTGGGGTACGTCGATAAAACCCGGCCACTCATCCGCCGAGTCGAAGTGCTGATCGGTGAGTACCCCTTCGAGGTAGAGCACCAATGCAAGGTGGGATACGAGCTGGATCTGTGCGAGCCGCTTGCCGTTGCCGGCATCGACGTCGGCCTGGATGCAGTCGAGGATGGTGCCCATCACGCCGATTTGGCCAGCTGGAATGCTGATCTCCCATCGGCCATTGACCACTGCGCCTTCGTCGCCGAAGAGCTTGACGCTACTGCCATGGACGTTGAAGTACCTTCCGGTGTGCAAGCTGGTTGCCATCGTAACATCCCTCTCCTCATATAGGCGGGTCCGCCTCCAAGCTGTGCTTGGCTGTGTTTTCTCTTTTGAGTACACAAGATGAGGTGCAAAAATGTACTTGAACATCCTTGAAGCTCATCTTGTGATCTATAACTACTTGTCAAAGAACACCTCGGAGTAAAAAACTCACCCGAGTTGTTATAGTACTTTAGCATAAAATTGTAGTAATGGCAATAACTTGGTAGGGCAGAAGCCACATCTTTTGAACTTATTATAGCAGATCTGGCAGAGTGGTTTATTGAGCACCAAACCAACACCTGGGGTCAAGAACTTCGGCAAGCATCAAGCATAATATACGATCAGACTTACGGGTATTGATAACCTCAATTCTAGATAGCGTGATGCATTTTGAACTTACGAATCTCTGTAGAGGCAATATTTACCAATGCTCGCATAGTGCCCAAGACTAGTGCTTTGCGTGACAGGGCCTAAAGGTCTCACCTTGTATTTTAGGCTCAATAGCATACGAACAACTAATTTCTTGGCATAAGGAGTTAATGACTACCAGTCTTTATTGGAACCCGTAGACTAATCTCATATACATATGAGCTTTCTCAGGACCATTATATGATTAGTTTTGCTCTGCTTTAATTCGTGCCTGGAGATCAGTAATGATTTTGCATAGAGCTGCATCACCCCCGTCTTCACGATCTGGGTGGACTTGTATCATCATATTTTTCATGGTACGTAGCCTCGCTTCATCTGAAGCTGGTGCAAATTTCTTAGGATCTATAGGTGATTCTTTAATTACTTTGGCACACAGCTGCATAAACTCTCTGCGAGCTTCTACAGAAATTCTGTTGCCAGATCTAATTACCGAAGGATCATTTATAAGTCTTGAGTCAACTAGTAGCTGCATATCTTTATATATTTCCCATTCTTGGTCTTCAAGACCATTTTCTGGCTCCACTGCACTAGGAGTTGGTGTTTCTGGAACATGAGCATTTGTGCTAAAAGATGACGCATTGTTATAACTTTTATGTTTATAAGGCGAATCTCTATATTTTCCTGCTCTATATTTCCTGCTTGAATAGGCATTCTTCTGGTCGGCAATCTCTAGCATTTGAGCAGTAGGGCTGTCGGGCGCATATAGGAGCCAGTCAACATATTCTGTTAGATGCTGCGAGACCCACTCTCTGGGAGTAAGGGCAATTTTATAACCACCTAATTTATCATAAAATCGTCTTTGAAATGAATCTACCTCTTCGGTACTATCTGAGTCAAAACCTCGGTCAAGACGTAGATCTCTTGAACCATACAGTGTTCGCCTAAACGACGCATCGGCACTGCGATAATAATCGTTAAGTATGTCGTCTCGTTCAGGTAGCGCTATTTTACCAAGCATTTTTGCTTTGCTTCGCTCCCAACTAGCGTATATTGCTTCTTTTTCTTTGCGTTTGAATCTACCTGTTGGCGGTTTTGGCATTATCGGCGAAGCAAGGATGCTATCGCTCATATTACCGAGGGCTTCTGTCATACGCGCAGTAAGCTCTTCGGCAGCTATATCTGTTCTACATGCAAAGTATTCTAAGAGGTCTTGGTAAAGCTGACTTTTGGCCGTAACATCTTTTTTAGTCTGAGCTACTCCCGCCTCTATTAGAGCAAAAGCTTTTTCTAGCTCAGCGTCTGCTGGGTCGCCCACGTGGCAAGCCATAAACTCTTCCTTGATCCGTCTCATCAAGGGCTGGCGTAGCTCATCGATGCTAAGTAAGCCGTCGTCCCGCAGGACTTCATTTTGTGTAATTAATACTGCTTCATGATCAGAATATGAGGAGTAATCCAACTCCGAGGCATCATCCGAAACCGTATCAGCGGGAAATTCCCCTAAATAATTAATAGTACGTTCTACAAAATCTTCAAAAACTGTATCAGGGAGGTGGGGGTGATGCGCCTCAAGATTTCTAAGCAACTCAGCATCAGCTTGTATGGGAGGGTGATTGCTTGAAGGTTCAGCGAAAAGAAGTGATTCCGGCATACATACATATTAACATAAGCTTGATAGAAAGTCAATTATATATTGGTGGGGGTGGCTGGACTTGAACCAGCGACCAATCGGTTATGAGCCGACTGCTCTAACCACTGAGCTACACCCCCTCGTCTGAAACGATCTGCAACTTACTCAAATTCAATAAATTGATTTTGCTACAGTTTTCGTCGCTTCTTCCTCTCAGTTTATTAAACAGTCGAATCGGCAAGCCGCTCCTTGGTTTAATAAACTGCTAGCTGCATAAAATGCAAACCTAACAGAGACGAGTATACCAGATTTCATGACCAATATATAAACCTATTAACCGTACTTATGCTTATGTCGCACAGGGTGTATAGTAATATGCATGAAAACCATATCTAAAACTACAACGAAGTCTTCAAAAATCAATAAGAAACAATCTGTTTCAAAACGTAAACTAGCGGCTATAGGTGTTATGGCGATAGTTACTGCCATAACGGTGGCTAACTCATTAACTTTAGTATATCTGTATTATAGCGGTCGTATAAGTTATGATAACGACAAGATAGTGCATCTTATTCTAAGAGGATCACAGCTTACCAGTAAGCCCGCCGTGATAGAGCCTTTATCAGGGAAGGTTTATCTACCGGACGCAAAGTTGGTCCTGCCACCCGCAAGTGAAGAAGTGGGTGAGATAGTATACAGGTATTCGCCTGCGTATGATGTAAATAGTAAAGAAGAGATTAACATAGCTAGGACAATAGATATAGTGTCGGCAGGCAGTAAGATCATTTCCGCCCCGGAAGATATTGAGAAGAAATTTGAGGGCGTTCCGGAATTACAAGCATGTTCTAGGGGAATACGAATTACATTTGAGCCAGATGCGGCTTTAGAACCTGTGGCTACCAAAAAATTGACCAATGGTAAGACTGCTCATTTTTATACTGAAGTATTATGCAATAATCCGCAACTAATTACGTATGTTCAGCAAATAGACAGCTATTAATCTATTAATAGCATTATTGTTATAATAGTAATGATGCTACAAAAATTCAAAAATATAAAGTCACATCCTCGATTTGCTCAAGCGACTGATATACGCAATATCGGGCTCTATATATTTGGTGTGCTCGTGCTGGTAGTCAGTTTCAATAGCGTGCAAGTAATACAGGACAATTACGAGCTCCAAAAGCGTATAGCTAGATTGCAGCAGCAGAATGAGGTAGCTCAGTTAGAGAATAGTAACTTGGCGCTACGCAACGAATACTACCAGTCGGAGCAATACTTAGAGCTTGTAGCCCGCAAACAATTTGGCAAGGCCCAACCGGGCGAAACCCTTGTACTAGTACCAAAAGAAATAGCCAAAAAGTATGCCAAAGAGCCACCCAAAATACAAGAGAAGTCGTCATTAGAGGACCAGCAGCCAACATATAAAAAGAACTTGAATGATTGGCGGGATTTTTTCTTTAGTGGCGGGCGTCAGTAGGCAAACCTACAGAAAGCTTCGAAAATTTATAGAGAACTCGTACATATATAGTTAATTCTTCTGGAGTAACTTCTTTATATATAGAATTACGGAGCTTGTTGCGCAGATCCAGCTCTATAGTGTCACATACAGACATAAACTGTTCTGTTACAAGTACCATCTTGGCTCTACTATCTGTACTGTGTCCTGCGCGCTCTAGCCAGCCGCGAGATTCGAGGCCGTTTATGGTGTTGGTTAAAAAGCCTAGAGTAGTGCCGACTTGCTTTGACAGATCAGTTATACGGATACCTTTTTTTCCGGCATCGTATATCGTACCCATAATGAACCACTGCATAGTCGTAAGACCGTGCTCACGAAGAGAGTCATCCGTAAGCTTTTTGAGGATACGGTGTGCTGCAGATTGGACAACACCCGATTGGTATGTCTTTATCTGGTTAAGTTTGAGGTTTTCCACAGCCCTCTCTTTGTTGGCAGTCATAATGTACTAGAATGGTATTGCATTTAGTTGACTTTGTAAAGTAAACTAATAGGGCTATACTAATTAAGTAAACTAAAGTAGGAGAAATCTCAATGGCAGACAACAAAGCAGGTGTGATCGTAGTAGGACTAGTATTAGGATTACTAGTTGGTGCAGGTGGTGGCTATGCACTAGGTAATAAAAAGACTGATAACGATGCTCCAGCAGCTAATACTGCAGCAGTATCTAACAAGGCGACTGACACAAAAGCAGCTAACCTTCGTGTAGTACTTAACTCAATCGAGAAAGAGCACGTTGCGTTAGCATCTGCTGCTACTAGAGCTGGATTTGATGGAAGCCCAATGTTTGACGCAGCTGGTAAGGCGACTTTCCAGAATAGCCAAGAACTTTCTGATGCAGTAGCAAGTGTTTACGGCGCAGAAGCTGGCGTAAAGTTCAAAGAAATCTTTGACAGCCACATTACTTTCTTCGTTGACTACACTGTAGCCGCAAAAGCAGGCGACAAAGCAGGTATGGAAAAGGCAGTTACGAACCTTAATGGTTACGTAGAAGCTATCTCTGCATTCTTAAGTGGTGCTAACCCTAACTTGCCAAAAGATGTTGTTGCTCAACTCTTTACTGAGCACGTTGGACTACTAAAGGGAGCAGTTGATGCACATGGTGCGGCTAACTACGCCGAATCATACGCTAAGCAAAAAGAAGCAACTACCCAAATTGGTACAATTGCTGACGCACTTGCTGGTGCTATCGTTAAGCAGAACCCTGACAAGTTCTAATAGAACTGTAGACTCTAGGTTGTGTTAAACATACAAAGGGGGCTCCTAATGCGGGCTCCCTTTGTACTCTCTGGTAGATATTAAACGGATACAGGTAAATTATTATGACTAAGCTAAAGACAATCAAAAGTTTGTTCTCGAATAATGCAGTGCTGCTCATCACTACTGCGCTGATCGTGAGTGCACTAAGCTTTGGCGCAGTGTTCGTAATACAGAAGCGTAGTACGACAACGCAAAAAGAAACAGCCAGAGAAACATCAGCCAAAACATGTGAAGTAGAAACATGCGTAGAAATAACCAAAGATGGCATGGTGCCCGATGTTATATCTGTGAAGGTTGGCGACTATGTGCAGTTTAATAGCGCCGATGGTCAAAAGCATAATATATCTAACGGCAAGGGTGCAGATGTGGGCTCAGAGGGAATAGGCCGGGACGAGCATGATGTTCAGCACGAGCATGTGGGGGCATATGCTTCGGGTGAGTTTCAGGCAGATGAAGCATGGAGAGTGCAGTTTAAGGAAAAAGGTACGATTAAGCTGCATGACCACTTTAACCCTAAACAGTATATAGCTGTTATTGTGTATCAGCCGAGTACTGATACACAATAAAATAATCTATGTGGTGGAACACAGAGCACCACGGCTTTAGCCGTGGGTGAATGAACCTTTTCGGCGGTACAATCTATGTATGCAAGTTATACTTTCGTCCCACGGCGCATATCACTTGAAGTACCAC
>JBBSJF010000049.1:0-8197 GCA_038257495.1 Saccharimonadales bacterium (SeqCode)
GCACGGGTGGTAATTGGGCTGTCGTAAAAAACTACATCAAAAACCAAGGAAAGAACACCAACGACCTACAGCTCACCATCTGGTGATTGGTGCAGCTGCTCCGGAATACCCCGTGGTCTCTGCCACGGGGATTTTTATTATGTTTCGAATTTTTTTAGGTAGAGATTATACTATTATTAATGATTACCCACGTTATAGATTTTTTTATAGATTATTTTACAAACTTAAATGTAAAGAAAATTTTTGGTGGAATACTCGTCCTAGTAAGCCTAGCAATTATAAGTATGATGCAAAGTTCTGGAGACCCCGAAAGAGCGGTACTATATGCAATTGTGGGTATCTTGATAGGTGGGATAGGATTTGTCGTAATTTATTATGATATGGCTAAGGATAAGATAGGTCATGGGTACGATGAAATTAATACACTCACAAAAGCATATGAGCAAAAAGTGCGTGAAGAAAGAAAAGTTAATGCATGGCATATGGGCAAAGAATCTGTCGAGAAAAATACTCAAGATAATAACAAGTGAGTATGAAGTGAATTTTCTTTATTCGGTTTCGTCATTCATAGCTAACATACAGATTGCTCGTTGGAGGCAGATTCTGGAAGTGCCGTATCGGGAGTATCTGCTCAATAGATGAGAGCAGGGAGTGACGCCCACCGTCAATACTTATCTCAGAATATAACGCTCAGTATCATCTACAACATAAACGTCACCATCACTAAATGTTTTATACGGAATATTATTCTTCTTAACGTACTTATACTCTTTCTCAACTAGGTCAGACTCGTGGTGGTTAGACCTAAAATGCACTATTGGATAGAAGTCTATAAGCCCATAGCCATCCCATACAACTTCGTTATCATATCCCTCAGCCACGTCATTAGGATTATCAACAAGCTCTACTCCGTGAAGCGACGGACTAAGAACACAAAATGCCGCACTATAGCCTGCGTAGACCAGCTGACCTTTCTCAACAAGCGCCTCTAATATTTTGTCAAAACCGCTCTGTTTGAATGCTCTCGCTAACAAAAAGGTATTACCGCCGCTAAACCATACTAAATCGTACTCTTTCATCTTTTCCAGAAGTCCGTCTTTGTCAAAATATTCTCTCAGGTCTAGCTCTTCCGCATCAAAGCCCAAACTTCTCATGTCCTCAAGCTCTCTTTTGAGCATGATATTGTTTCGACCGGCTAAGTCCGAACTATCACAAGCATTAACGCTTACGGCTACTTTAGCATTTGGTTTCCCGACGAGTGCTTTAAGTTTATCTGTGTGATTACCAAGACGATAAGAAGATAGGTATAACTTCATGCATGAATAATAACAAAAAAATACCACGCAGGGTGTATATTAACCTTTTGGTATAACAGATTTGGCGCAGTTTAGTGCACGAAGTTAGAACCGCTTTGGTGGCTAGTACTACTCGTCTACGCTAAACTATCCAGTATGAAAGCTCTTATTGTAGATAACAAAACTGATGACCTTATTGACGTTGCAAAATTTTGCCAGAGAAGAAATATTAGTTATGTCATCACCGTTCCGGATAATATTGATAAACTAGCAGCTACGACTTTCGATCTGGTCATTCTTTCTGGTGGTATTTGGTATGATGACCCTACGCAACAAGAATTCCATTATCGCTCTGAATTAGAATTTATCACCAGGTCGGGCACGCCACTAGTAGGCATCTGTTTAGGGATGCAACTTATCGCTGCCGCATATGGCGGTGAACTTATGGAATTAAAGGATAAATACCTTGGCAGCAACAAGGTCACATTAACATTAGAAGGACAACGAAGACTCGGTTTGGGTGCTACTATTACCGTTTTTGAGAATCACACGATTGGAGTAGTTAAAAATCCTCCCCAATTTAATGTACTTGGGCACTCGGAGGAATGTATTGAAATTATGCAACATCAATCACTGCCGATTTTATGCATGCAGTTTCATCCAGAAAAATCTCAACGAGACATAGGAGAGACAATCTGGGATTCAGTGTTCAAGTTATTAGTCTTAAGCAACTAAATCAGGTGTACCAATTAGATTTTAAAAAAATTATACTGAAACGAAATAATGCTTATTATTGGTGCAGCATTATTAACGAAAGTATAACCGTATTACAGAAGTGCTGAGACCGTCATCGGCTGTTTAGCCAGTCAGCAATTTTATCTTGGTAGCTGATTAAGCGACCTTCATTGTGAACATTTTTATCAATCGAATGTGAAAATCCTTCGGCAATCTGGCTATCGGCATGAAATGCAATAATATACGAATCGGTCGTTTCTCGCGGCACGACTTCATCTTCTTCATGAACAACAACGAGTACCTGTCCTTTGAAAGCCGAAGCTCTTGCGAGCAATGGATGCTTTGCAAGAGTTTGCGTATCTCTACGGTATTTTGCGATGTCTTTTTCATAGCCTTCTTGGTCATCAATCCTTTTAGACCACAGATCATAAAATGCTGATGGCCTATAGATTGCTGGAGCTCGAAGTATTAAGTTTTCAAACTCCCGATACTTTGTCAGCTGTACCGCCAAAAAACCACCATAACTTGATCCTGATAATGATACTGCCGCATTAGGATACTGCTGTTTCAGCCAATCAAAAACGTAAATGAGTTCTATGAAATGCTGGGCAGGGCGTGTATCACGTAATTCGAATGGACTATTGCCGTGCCCACTAAAATCTACAACGAGCGCGCTCATCCCAGTATCTTGTACCATCGCCTCGGCATGCACTTTTTGACGAGCTTTTGAGGAACTATAACCCGGCAGAACAATCAAGATTCTTGAATTATCATTGCCTTCATACCAATCTGCTGCAATTTCATATCCAGCACAACGAATCTTGATTTCCATAGTCTAATCATAGCAGAGAAGACCAAATCAGACTCTAACCGATTAACAGATTGAGCGATAACTTACTTGAGAAAAAGAAAGACGCATACTATGATGCGTCATCTGTTTTGTCGATTTGGTGCGGGTGAGGAGACTCAAACTCCTGGCCTCTTCCTTGGCAAGGAAGCGCTCTATCAACTGAGCTACACCCGCTCGTCAGAATCGACGGTCAGCTTACGCAATAAGTAATGGTTGCTTTTTGCTCCAACTTCTAGTCGCTTCTTCCTTTCGTCAGCTCAAACAGCAACAAGTTGCTTGGTTTGGTCTGACGGTAAAAACATATACCAAATATTGTGATCTGGTGGCTCCTCCCAGACTCGAACTGGGGACACAAGGCTCTTCAAGCCTCTGCTCTACCAACTGAGCTAAAGAGCCTCGTCGAAGCTTGCGGGTATACTTCGTTTTGGCTTATCGCCAAAAGCTTCATCTTACCCTGGGCTTCTCATCTCAAAATTACAAACAGCTTAGCTTGGTTTATAATTTTGGTTATCGAGACAGGGTTTATTCTAAGCTACTTCTGTTATTTGATCAAGGGAGTACTATACTAGTATACTTAAAGCACATAAGGAGTATATGATGATTGGTTTACTTATTGGTGGTGGAATACTGGCTGTAATAGTTATCGCCGTAATCGTAACGTATAACGATTTAGTTAAAGTTGCGGTACGGGTAGACGAAGCCTGGAGCGATATTACCGTGCAACTTAAGAGGCGTGCCGACCTTATCCCGAACTTGGTCAATACCGTTAAAGGATACGCTAAGCACGAAAAAGAAGTATTCGAAAACGTAACCGAAGCCCGCGCTGGACTGATGAATGCCAAAGGCGTTGCAGAGACTGCAGAAGCAGAGAACATGTTCCAACAAACGCTTAAGAGCCTGTTTGCGGTTGCAGAGGCTTACCCGGACCTAAAAGCTAACACCAACTTCCAGGAATTACAGGCCGAGCTTGTCGATACAGAAGATAAGATCCAGGCTAGCCGTAGGTTCTATAATGGTTCCGTCAGAGATCTAAACACCAAGATCATGGTGTTCCCGACCAACCTTTTTGCTGGCATGCTAGGATTTAAAAAACGCGAGTTCTTTGAAGTAGGCGAAGCCGAAACAGCAGCTATAGCCAAACCTACAGAAGTATCATTTTAGGAGTAAGCGGTGTACTCAGAGATAGCAGCCAATAAGCGTCGGTCCTTTTTTCTTATAGTCCTGTTTACGTCGTTTGTATTAGGAGTTATTTGGCTCTTTTCTTATGAGAATATACAGGCTTTTGGCTTGTATAGCTTGATGGCAATTGTCTACGTGGTTGTATCTTATTTAGCATCTTCCAAACTGGCACTATCTGTAAATGGTGCGAGGGCAATCGAGAAAAAAGATAACCCGAGGCTGTACCGCATAGTAGAGAACTTAGCTATTACTGAAGGATTACCAATGCCAAAGGTGTATATTATGGACGATCCGGCCCCGAATGCTTTTGCGACCGGCAGAAACCCGAAGAATGCCTCTGTATGCGCAACCACGGGTTTGTTAGATATCATGACAGATAGCGAGCTTGAGGGTGTAATGGCTCATGAGCTAGGGCACGTAAAGAATTATGATATACGTGTATCTATGGTCGCATTCGCACTTGTGTCTTTGGTCGGACTTATTGCAGACTTACTGTTGTGGGGCAGTTTTGCTTCTTCTGATGACGATGACGACAGCGGGGGTGGGCAGTTATTTATCTTCCTGAGGTTAGCAGCCGTGTTTATTGCGCCAATAGTGGCATTACTGATACAGCTAGCGATATCCAGAAGAAGAGAATACCTGGCTGATGCCACGGGCGCTTTAACAACAAGATATCCCGAAGGGCTAGCCTCTGCTTTAGAAAAGATTGGTCAATACGGCAGCGCTACGAGTAAACAGCACCCATCTACGGCTCATTTATTCTTTGCAAATCCGCTGCGTGGAAAAGGCTTTAATAGTTTGTTTAGTACACATCCGCCTGTTGCTGATAGAATTGCCAAGCTAAGAAATATCAATAGCAAATTATGACCAAAAAAGAAACCGAAGAAGAAGCCGTACCCAGGGTACGCAAATTATCTCGGCATAAATCGTTAAAATTATCTAAGCAAGCACCAAAACCCCAACTGCCTCCTCTGCTAACTACACGAAGACTTGTTGTAAAGAGCGCTAAATTACTGTGGAGTAGCAAGGCTGTTTTTGCAGGGTTGGCATTTACCTATGCGCTTTTGGTATTTGTCTTTGTCAGAGGTCTTAGTGGAGCGTTCGATATCAATACAGTTATCGACTCCATTACGAGCGCCTTAAGTGGAGAAGCGAGCACGATAGGAACGAGCGTGCGAGTGCTCTCGGTGGTCATTACCAGTTCTACGGCTACTCCAGATGAAGTAACTTCGCTTTATAGTTTTCTGGTATTTATTTTTATGAGTCTAGCTATTATCTGGACGCTCCGCCGTGCTCGCAAGGGAACTCACACTACTGTTAAGGAAGCAATGTACGGCGGCATGGGACCGTTTGTACCGTTTCTGGTTGTTCTTGTTATCCTCGCTTTGATGTGTTTGCCTGCTATAGCTGGATCTACAGTATTTAACTTGGTTCTCGGCAATGGGTTAGCAACAACCATCTTAGAAAAATCCCTTTGGGCTATACTATTCTTTCTACTCGTGGTGCTCTCTTTTTACTTGGTATCTTCTGCTTTTTTTGCATTGTATATAGTAACCATGCCAGGCATGACACCTATTTTAGCAATTAAATCCTCACGAAACATCGCTCGTTTTCGCAGATTTATCATAATGCGCCGGATTATTATCTTGCCTGTGCTGATGTTACTTGTATTTATTGGAGTGCTACTGCCAATTATTATTTACATTCCGGCTATTACTGAGCCTGTCCTCTATGTATTAACAAGTATAGGTATCGTGTTCGGGCATACGTATTTGTATTGTCTTTACCGGGAATTGCTTTAGATATGAATGAGAAAGACCGAAATATACAGCTCGTAGGACTACTAAACCGCTATTCTTATGAATATCATACGCTTGATGCGCCGACCGTAGATGACGCCGTATACGATAGCCTCATGAGTGAGCTTAAAAGTCTTGAAGCAAAATACCCAGATACTATACTGCCCGAGAGCCCGACTCAGCGGGTTGGCAGTGAGCCATCAAAGAAATTTGAGAAATATACGCACACTGAGCGCATGATAAGCTTGCTAGATAGTTTTAGCGACCAAGAGGCAAAAGCCTGGCTAACGCGCGTTACGAAACTTAATCCGAAGGTAACAAACGCAGAGTTTTGGGTAGATGCTAAAATGGATGGCTTGGCTTGTGCTCTTCATTACCAAGACGGTGTACTAGTAAGGGCTGTCACACGCGGTGACGGTACCACTGGAGAAGTTGTGACTAGTAATATAAAAACAATCCCTACTATTCCTATCCGCCTACAAGGTTCATCCTTGAATAAGGGTTTTCTGCATGGTTACACCGAAGTGCGGGGCGAGATTATCATGCTAAAGAAAGATTTCGATAAGCTGAATGAAGCTCGTAAAAAAAACGGAGACGCTATGTACGCGAATCCACGTAACCTTGCTGCTGGCACCATACGCCAGCTAGACCCCCGCCTTGTTGCGGCTCGTCCGCTCCGCTTTCATGCCTATGATGTTTTACGGCAGAACGTATCTGAAATAGCTACAAATAAAGAAGCTTACGAGGCACTTCGTACTATGGGATTTGTGGTAAATAAAGAAGCCCATATAGAGCCTGATTTCGAGCAAGTTCTTAACTATGCGGATACATTTGAAAAACTACGGCACGAACTACCATATAACACTGACGGTCTGGTAATAAAAATAAATGACCGCGGCTTATACCGTTCTTTGGGGAGCGTAGGCAAAAATCCACGAGGAGCCATAGCCTATAAGTATGCTGCCGAGCAAGCGACTACTATCGTTAAGGATATCGTGATTAGTATAGGTAGGACAGGTGCGGCTACACCTGTGGCAGTGTTTGATCCTGTGGTAGTGGCGGGTAGCACCGTTAGGCATGCCAGTTTGCATAATGCCGACGAGATAGCTCGCAAAGATATCCGCGTCGGCGATACGGTAGTAATATTTAAGGCTGGCGATATCATCCCGCAAGTAGAGGCCGTGTTAACAGAATTGAGACCAAAAAACGCGCGTTCATTTAACTATATTGCTGAGCTAAAAAGACAGTATCCGGAGCTCGAATTTGTTCGACCAGAAGGCGAAGCCGTATACCGCGTAAAAGGTTTAACCGGGACTATTATATTAAAAAGGTCATTAGAGCATTATGCCAGTAAGGGAGCTTTAGACATCGAGGGCTTAGGCGAAAAGAATGTTGTGGCTCTAGTAGATGCGGGGCTCGTCAACGACCTTGCTGATATATACAGGCTTACTAAAGAACAAGTTTTGTCGCTAGATAGGTTTGCAGAGTTAAGTAGCGTAAATCTTATCCAGGCTATAGCTGATAAAAAAAATCCACCACTTGCAAAGTTTATTTTTGGTCTAGGCATCCGCCATGTGGGTACGCAGACCGCAGTCGACCTTGCTAATAGCTTTAGGAACTTAGACAATTTGGCAGTAGCAGATTTAGATGAACTTCTGGCTATTAACGGTGTAGGTAACATTGTTGCCGAGAGCTTAGTCGCGTGGTTTGCTGACCTAGATAACAAAATTTTACTAGAAAAGTTTAAAACATTCGGTGTTATACCTCAAACAGTCGATCATGTAGGTGGATTATTGTCGGGAAAAAGCTTTGCCATCACCGGTAGTTTAGGGTCGATGGGGAGGGATCTTGCAGCCGAAAGAATCAGAGCGCTAGGCGGTACATTTCAGTCGAGCGTGGGTAAAGATACCACGTATCTTATTACAGGTGATAAAGTAGGCGCCAGTAAGCTCAAAAAAGCTACTATGTTAGGAGTAAAAGTAATTGACGAGACACAACTAATCAAAATGCTAGGTTAGAGTTTTAAATATAGAGGACAGTATGAAAAAGATATGTATCTGTTTTGCGGGAGTTCCAGGATGCGACAAAAGCCCCTTGGCTGTACGTTTAAGCTGGGAGCTTGGCTTGCCTGTCTTTAGTAACGACATGATAAGGCGCGAAATTCGTATAGAAAATCAGGGGGCGCTAGATATTGACCAATATAATCCGCTATTTCCCCGTGGTCTCTGCCACGGGGTTCTCTTGGCGGAAGGGAGTTTGAGGGGAACCGTAGGTTCCTCTCAAATGCAGCTATACTAGTGGTGTGCCAATCACCAAGAGTAACCACTGCGCCTACGACA
>JBBSJF010000050.1:0-8179 GCA_038257495.1 Saccharimonadales bacterium (SeqCode)
TAAAGTAAATATACAAAAATGTGACCAGTACCTCAACGTAGATGCCGGTACGCTAAATCCCGGTGAACACGGCGAGTGTTTCGTCACACGAGATGGTGCAGAAACAGACTTAGACCTTGGACATTATGAACGGTTTTTAGACATCGAGCTAACACAGAGCAGTAGCCTGATGACGGGGCGAGTTATGCGCAAAGTAATCGAAGCCGAACGAAGCGGTAAGTACTTAGGCAAGACAGTGCAGCTTATTCCACATGTTACCGATGCCATCCAAGAAGAGATCGAAGCGTGTTCCAAAGGTTTCGATGTACATATCGTAGAAGTGGGTGGAACAGTGGGAGACTATGAAGGTCTGCATTTTATCGAGGCAATAAGGGAACTTTCTCATAAAATAGGGCGCGAAAAATGTATATTCGTGCATGTGGTATACGTGCCTTACCTAGGTACAAGTAAGGAGTTCAAGAGCAAGCCTGCCCAAAATGCCGTAAAAGACCTGCGTAACCTAGGTATAGTGCCGGATATTTTACTTGCCCGGAGCGAGCTACGGGCACCAGATAATATTAAAAGTAAGTTAGCTCTATTTAGTGGCGTGCCCGAACGGGGTATTGCGCTTCTTCCAAACGCGTCATCTATTTACCAGGTGCCGCTTACTTTCGAAAAAGAAGGCATACTAAGTTATATATGCGAAAGACTACAGCTACCCAGGCGACCTTTGCGCCATAGCCTATGGAAAGAGATGGTTAAGCGTACGGGAGTGACATATGAAAAGACTATTAGCGTGGGGGTAGTAGCAAAATACCTAAATAACCAGGACACGTACCTTAGTGTATTCGAGGCGCTAAGAAGCGCAGCCATGTGGCAAGAAGTAAACCTGCACTTAGAATGGGTCGATGCCGAAAAATTAGATGCTCGCTCTAGCTCTGCGAATAAACTTTTATCAGATTTTGACGGCATCGTGGTGCCCGGCGGTTTTGGTAAGCGCGGTATAGAAGGCAAGATAAAAGCAGCTCGGTATTGCCTGGACGAAAAAGTGCCTTATCTTGGTCTGTGCTTAGGGATGCAAGTTGCATTGATAGCAGCGGCACGCAGGGCAGGTCTGTCAAAAGCAAATTCAGTTGAGTTTGACCCCGATAGCCCGCACCCCGTCATACATACGATGTCCGACCAAAAAGGCAAAGAAAATACCGGTGGCACGATGCGCCTAGGCGAATACCCGTGCCTACTGCCTGCCGGCAGTATGGCACGTGAGCTATATGGTAAGGCATCCGTCATGGAGCGACATCGACATCGCTATGAGGCCAACAACGCATATAGAGACAAATACGAGTCTTGGGGTTTAAGGGCGAGTGGTTTAAGCCCAGATGGTCAGCTCGTAGAGATCATAGAAACATTAGAAAAACATCCTTTTATGGTGGCTAGCCAGTTCCATCCGGAGTTTCTTTCCAGGCCCAATAGACCGCACTCTCTCTTCGCCGGATTTATAGCTGCTTGTAAGCATCAGCAAAATAAGCTAGCATAAAGGGTATTATGGATACAGATACGCAACAACCGCTTACTAAACAAAAAAAGATTTTACTCGTAGAGGACGACAACGCCCTGGCAACTGTTTATGAGACACGTTTACAAGCAGAGAACTTTTCCGTACGCCGGGTTGCAAATGGCGAGGAAGCTTTAGCAGCTGCCCTCGCATTCCACCCAGACCTTATATTATTAGACGTTATGATGCCAAAAGTAAGTGGCTTCGACGTACTGGATATTCTTCGTGGCACGCCCGAGACAACCAATATTCGCATTATCATGTTAACGGCGCTCAGCCAAGACAGCGACGTCGAAAAAGCCCGCAGCCTAGGGGTAGACGATTACCTCGTAAAATCCCAGGTAGTCATAGCCGATGTCGTAGATCGCATCAAGCACCACCTTGGTATGTAAACTATAGTATAATTTCGTATTATATACATTAATATGTTATCATAACACTATGAGTAAGCATGGTGAAACTCCCAGAGGAGATAAATCTCCTTGTTTAATGAAGCTTGTTGCAGAAAACCAGGCAAGACTAACTGTTTTAAGTCTTGCCGAGCCACAAGAACCAGGAATGTCATTCCCTTTAGATGGTATAGAGTTTATGCTCATTTCTGAGCCCAATGAAGCTGGGAGGGAAAGACCTTTTGTTCCACTAGAGGAATTTGTAACATCTGGTTTCGCATGCACCGAAGTAGTAAAAGATCTGCTACTGACATATATGTATCCAGAAATTATTGAGTATACGGACACCAACGGCAAGGTGTTTGCACGAGATACTATCTATTCTACGGCTTTTAGCCTCCCAAATGATATTAAAGACCCAGAAATGGATATGCCTCTTATAGCCCTAAAACCGCTTGCCCTGGTATGCTCTACCGTTACTCAAGAAGATACCGACCAGACCTATGTCTCATTGTTTGTTATCGAAGACGATTACGAGAAAAGAAGTACTTTATTTGATTTTATAACTTATAAAGAACAGCAAGACGCAATGAAGCGATTTGGGTTATCCGATACCGATACAATGGATATGAGGGCATTTCAATACCACATGAGATACGCGTTTCCTGAACTTTATAAAAGATCTTTACCCCCAGATGAACCTATTGGTATAGACCCACAGTGGCGCGTAAAGTCTAAAAAAAGGCAGACAGGACCCGTTTTATTATCTGAAGAAGTACTTTCCCATCCCGTAGTACTACCAGAAGAGTCAGTAAGTACAAAATTAAGACAAGCAGTTAAGCGGCTCGGTCGAGTATTACTTAGTGCCGCTTCGCTTGCGTTCGTAGCCGAACAAGAGGCTGAGACCAAACCTTCGCCCGAGGAGTAGAACGTCAATAGTCCATATTATACAATTACACTAACATATTATATAATATTTATATGAGTAAGTTTAGTGAGCGACCAGATGTTTATGTGCCTCCCGAAATAGATCTATTAGCGTACAATTACGATCGTTTATGGAGATTAGTCACCCGCATGCCCCGATTAGATCATCCTTTTGGGCTACCGGATGGCATGGACGTTATGCTATCGGCCGGGTTAGACGAACTAGCAGGGGAAAGACCGTTCAGACCCATTACTGAGATAGCGGATGAGTTAGAATATGCAGGGATCGGCCCCTTAGCAAGCGTACTTCCTCTTTTACGCCCTAACGGACCGCCAGCAGTACATGAGTTTAAGGGTATTGACGGGGAACCCTTTGCGCAAGATGTGGTGTATCCCATGTTATTTACGCCCAATGAACAGTCCCATATACTTACGGGCCGGACACGTACGTTAGCCTATCCCGTAGGGTTAATATTGGCCACCGTTACGTCTCAAAGATCCGACGAAACGTACACGGCGGTTTTTATTGCAAACAGCATGGACGGCATCATGCAAAAAGAATTACGCTTCTGTGAATGGTATGATGCTAAAACAGATTTTGGCCTGCAGGAAGAAGCTCGTAATGAAATAAAGGAGTTTCAATACGCCATCAGAAAAGCTTTCCCGAATTTATACCGCAGAAGGCCTGCGCTAAGAACAAAGGCAGCTAACAAACTAAGGAGAGCAACGGACTGTTTAGACGATATTCGATCAAATTACGATCTTCTAGAAGGCAAGCCCAAGGCTTTACTAAAGGCTTCAAAGTATATTGGTTTGCTGGGTGTAGCTGCATTACTTTCGACAATGATACTCGGTAGAGATACGTCAGAAGACGGGTCAAGCCTTACTATGAATGCAATACTAAGAGATCCCACTCTAAAAGATGTAGATAATGCGGACTCAGAAAGCAGCGTGACAGCCTCCTTTGTAAAAGCACCCCAGTCTGTTGACGAAATAGTAAAAAAACTTGATGGGGTTACGAAGTCTACCAGTGCCGATGTATCGACCCTATACCATTACACCGACCTGGGAGTCGTCGTATCGGTTTCAGTCCCAGCAGAACCAAAGCGTAAGAGCGCGCCTGCCTCTGTAGCAACGGCTGACTTGCAAGGTATATATTTCGCCGACATAGCATATAGAAAAGCGCTTGTAGCTCAAGGAATGCCGAGTGTCGGATCAACGCCGCAAGACCTTGCAGCAAAACGTCGTACCGTACATACACTGAATGGCGAAGAAGGGCGTAGGATATTCATCTTCTCTTACTATAACCAAATCGATCCTAAGTCTCCGTAACTTCTGCGAATTATGGTATCAGTCATAGCAAAACAAACATGGTCCGCCACGAAGTACACTACATGTCTACTTCACCCATACGATGCTCACCTAGTATAGGAACCATTACGCATAATATTGACAAAAACACTATATAATGCTACAATCCTATTGTGAATATCTAAAATAAATAACAGTATACATAAAAATTAAAGCCAAACTAAGCAAAAGGAAAAATATAAATGACAAAAATTAGAAATGCATATAACGCAGGCGCCGACGGCGAAACTTTAGATGTTGGCGCTAGCAAACTACAAAGGGTCGCAGCGTTAGTAGGTAGGGTTATACACGATCCTAAAGGTGTTGACGAAGCTGATAGAGTAATGTACGAAACCCATCAAAAGCGATTCGAACAAGCAAGAGATAGAGCCGTCGGGCCAAACAAAACATCAATGCTAATTCTTGAAGCCGCCTCTAATATCCCAGAAGAAGTTAACGCAGAGCCATTGTGGGGGAATCAATGGCTTGACCCTAAATCGGGGCTACCCGTTAAGCATGATTGGATTGGATTGTTTAGGTCAGGTCCAGATAAGGACCTTAATCGTGTTATTAAAAAAACACAACTTGTGCGCCCTCTAGGAGTAATAAAAGTGAATAATTCCGATATTCCTGTAGACAATATTTCATTCGTCTGCACTGGCAAGTACAGAGAGGATGGTTTATCTCCTGTAACCACAGAGATACATATAAACTCAGGACTTGAAGATGATCCATACAATAATTGTGATGAAAGTGATCTTACGGATACTCTACGTATAGTTATAGACGAACAAGGCAAAATTTGCACATTGGGTTTGAAAGGCCGTAATGGAAATGGATATTCAAAAGAAGATCCTGCTAGTTTGAAAACAGGCTTTGACGATTTCTTAGCTGGGGTATTGGTATCTGTAAGTGATACAGCGGATGCATACAACATAGATCCAGATCTCAGCAATTTATAATCAAAAACTAGTCCTTTTAAATAGTTAGATATAACTCCATAAAAGATAGATCTAGATTATAGAAACTTCGACGCGGGGGGCTGATTTGCCGGTAAAGAGTTTTACATTGCGCTTTTTGAAGGCCACGATGCCGTCTTTGGCGGCGTGGATAGTAAAGTTGCGGCTCATGTAGGTACCGACGCCTGGACGCTTTGAGGCGCCGGTTTGGCGGACGATAATCTCGCCTGCGTGTACTTTCTGGCCACCAGAACGCTTGATACCCAGGCGTTTGCCAGGGGAGTCATGGTTGTTTTTACTGGAACCGGCTGCTTTAACTTTAGACATCTTATAATTCCTTCTTTTCGCTAACTTCCAACTACTATTTTCTAATAAGTACTACGAGCTCACGTCCTACAATCTGATCTTCGCGGTAATATACCAGCTGATCTGTTCTAGCGTGAGCGAAACTCTGCCGAGTATACCCTAATTCCTCGAGAGAATCAAGGGTTTTTAGGTGCTTAAAGCCATTTTTTGTTTTCCAGGCGGGGATGGCTATGCACATGCGAAAGCCACGATGAGTTTGTTTGGCAACGTTTTTTAAAAATTTGCGGTGAATGGTATCTACATCCTGGACTACTTTTTGTAGTACTTCATCAGTAGGGGTAGACGAAAAAGGACGCCCCAGGTACGTTTCGCTAGCTAGTGTGCCGGGGTGGGGTGTCCAGATATAAGAAGTCGCATCGCCTATTTCTACGGTGTACGGATATGAAGTGTCTTGCTGCTGCTGTAGCCACGCAAGATTTTTCTCGCTGTACTCGACCATACGTGGTTCTAGATCGGTTCCATAAGCTGTGTACCCCGATAACAGCGCCTCTTGCAGAATCACTCCTGTACCGCAGAAGGGATCAAGTATGGTAGATGGTATTTGGTAGGTGGTAGATGGTTTGGGAACAGTAGGGTCGAAGGGTTTACCATCTCCTATCTCCCATCTACTACCTACTGCTAGATTAATAATGATCTGCGCTAGTTTTGGTGGAAGCATCCCAACGCGGGCGTCGCGGGCTGGTCGCGCTTGGTCGCGAGCTGCGTAACCATCTATATTTTGCTCGTTGGTGGTCTGGGCAAGAACGGTTTTATCGCCATCTCGTATAAATACGAGTTCCCAGTTTTTGCCGTTGTCTAACTGGTTGTATAATACCTGAGCGCTATTTAGTGCTGTCTCTTTATTGGGTATAATCCGCACGCTTTTGCCCGCTGCTTTAAGTACTTTTTTTAAACGCAGGGAAGTAGCATTAAGCTGGTCAGGTCGTACCTTGAGCTCGTATGCACTGATGCCTATAGTTAGTTTACCTTCGGTGTTTTCTGCATAATGCGGGGTACTTTCAAGTAGGTATTGCTCTAGCTCACGCCAATCGGTCGTAGGGAGCGTGGTAAGCACTTTACATAATTTGCTCGATCCGCCAAGTCGTCGAAATGGTATGTCTTTAGCTGGCAGATCTAAGTACGACCCTATGCTACCGAGAGGCTTAAGTAGCGAGTCGCCGAACAAACTTTCGGCTTCGGCACTACCAATTGCTGGTTGGCGACCATGGATCAAGACAGATTGCATGCTATGAAGTATACTACTTATCGATATATGACCTCACGTAGTAAGAAAATTAAATGGTTTTTTAATATATTAACCTTGTTAGCCCTGGGCGTTGCTATTTTTGTTTTGCGTAAGCAGATAATAGACGTCGTAAAAGATTTTGATCAAGTTAATACTGCCGTACTTTTATTGATGCTGCCTCTGCAGGCAATTAACTACCATAGCTATGCTCGAATGACTCAGAGACTATTTAAAATACTTGGTCATCCGCAAAAATATAGGGATATGGTAAAAATGCAGCTAGAGTTAAATTTCGTTAATAATGTGTTTCCTAGTGGTGGTGTCTCGGGTTTTAGCTATTTTAGTCTGCGTATGCACAAATTCGGTGTAAGTGCAGGGAAGGCAACTCTGGTTCAGACCATGAAGTTCCTTATGTTGTTTTTGTCGTTTCAGATTGTTCTTGGGCTCGGGCTTATATCACTCGCTATTAGCGGCAGGGCAAGTAATGTGGTTATTTTAGTAGCTGCAACGTTATCGACTACGCTCTTTTTTGTAACGCTAGTTATGGGTTTTGTTATTGGTAGCAAAGCGCGCATAAACGGCTTCTTTGGTTTTATAGCGCGTACCATAAATAAGCTTATTAGCATCTTTTGGCGTAGCAAACCAGAGACGATTAATCTGGATTTTGTGAAGAGAACTTTTACTGAGCTACACGAAAATTATGTAGATCTACGTACCCAGTGGCGCGAACTACGCTTGCCGTTTTTGTACATGCTTCTGGCTAATATTAGCGAAGTGGCAACGATATATGTCGTGTACGTGGCGTTTGGCAATTTTGTAAATCCCGGAGCCGTGATACTGGCATATGCCGTGGCAAATATTGCAGGCGTTATTTCGGTATTACCTGGGGCGCTTGGGGTATATGAGGCTATTATGACTATCGTTTTAACTGCCAGCGGAATACCCGCAAGCCTTAGCTTGCCAGTGACGGTCATGTATCGTTTGCTTAATATGGCGCTTCAGCTGATACCTGGGTATTACTTTTATCAGAAGGCCTTACACAAGGATTAAGGTTCTTTTTTTCGAAAATTTTTCTACTAAACGGACTGGCCCGTTTAATCGCCAGCTACTTTCTTGTATGAACAAGCAAGTAACCAAAGAAATCACAGGCAATGACCACCCGCCGGGATCCTATCCAGCTTTCTTCTTGGTACCCTGCGGGACTCACTTCGTTCGGTCCTAAAGGACTAGTCCTGGGGTATCCAGGAAGAAATCAGTCTAGTCTATCGGGAGTGGGCAGAGCCTGGGCAGGGACCAGGACTAAAGGCTTGTGGGTTAATACTCAAATAATGTTGTTTTCCTAATCTGTTCCCTCAGAGAAGAAACTACGGAGCATCGTAATTATTCGTTGTTTTGAGGCTCCTGGGTGTTTGTTAATGCGTCGCTTCCA
>JBBSJF010000051.1:0-8071 GCA_038257495.1 Saccharimonadales bacterium (SeqCode)
ACCCATTACAACCCCTTAATAGTTTTGGCTACAACCTGGCTAGCCATGCTGTTAATCGCTGGTTTCATTGTAACATAAGTTTTACGCGCAAAATGCTGGCCCTTAGTACCTTTACGGGCAATGCTGCGGGCTACCAAAAACGGGCTAACCCCTGCGCCCATTTTAACTTTTACCCACTTTGCTAGTGGTGTCCCCTCATGGTACGGCGGCAATTTCCCGTTAGGTCGTCGGCCTAGTTCAACTGTAGGTGCGTGTTTGCTATCGCTAAATACTACTACTGTGTCCATGCCCTGCCATTTAGGGCGTATGCTGCGGCGTAGTTCGCCGTCAAATACTGGTGCGTTTATGCGCATTTCTGCCTGCGTCATAATGCTACCTCTGTTTAGTATTTCCTTTTTAGCGGCCCGTACACGCTGCGGCGCAATAGTTAACATGCGCTGTAGTTTTCTGTCGTCAATCTGTACGCCAATACCCAGGCCTGCCATGCTAAACCTTTAAGTTAGCTAAACATTGTAGGTGGCTAGTCCGTATGCCTGGCTGGGTTCTTACCCCGCTAATGTCAAATACTCGCCCGTTCTGGTCCGTTACTTTGTCGCCTGCCTGTATAGTGGTGGCCGTATCACAAAATAAGTCGTACGCCTGGCTAAGTTCCAGGCCTCGTTGTGCTGCTGCTGTAGCGCTGCTGGCTAATATTAAGCATGGTACGCCCGTTGCTACGGTTGTACGGCCCGTTTTATGGCTATCTGCAATAGCGCCCGTTCTGGCTACTGTAACGCGGTCTTTAAGTGTATTCGTTCGCATAGTTAAACCCTCGGTACGCGGTACTTGCGTAGTGTGTTCATAAATACGCTTTCGTCGCTAAACTCAATACGGTAACTGCCTGTGGCCTCGCTGCGTACTCGTCTGCTATCGCCGCTGGTTGTTCCCTCGTAAAACTCGCGCCCTTGTTGCAATGCTGCTAGTTTAAGGTCCGCTGGGGCTACTTCGCCGTCTGCTGCGCCATAAACATAAACCACGTTCACGCTGTTATAGTCGCCTCGGTTGTAGTCGTCGCCGTAATTCTGGTCTAACGTTAATCGTCCGTACTTGTTCCAGGTGTAACTATCTGTGGCCAATGCGTCGCTTACTGCCTCTGTATTCGTCTGGTACAACTTAACGCTGGTAATACTCTTAACGCCCATGCGTCCCAAAAATACGCTGTCGCGGTAGTCCATAATTTCTGTTCGTGTTTTATCTGCGCCGTAATTGCGTAGCGTGGTCTGTTCCAACTGTTCGTTAACCGCGTCAACAATAAGCTGTAGGTTAGCGTCCTGGTCAGTTCCAGTAATGCCTAAGTAACTTTTTAGTTCTGCTAGTGTAATCATATTTTAATTTCCCTGCCCTCATTGTAAAACAAAAACGCCACTAATAATATAGCGGCGCTATTGCATTAACATAGTTTTTACTATTTCTTAACTACTTTTGGGGTTTTTCCCTCGTCCGTAGCTGGTTCGCTGTCTGCCTCTGGCAATTCGTCCGCTTTAGTTTCTACGGGTTCGTTTTCGCCGTCGCCGTCGCTAGCTGGGTTGCCGTTGTCCTCTGGTAGTTCCTGGGCCTCGTCTGTAGCGTCTGTTTCTGTTTCGTCCTCTGGTTCGCTGTCGGTGCTTTCCTCGTCGCTAGCGTCCTCTGCGTCGTCCTCTGTGCTTTTCTCGCTGCTGCGTAGGCTATCGTTTCTAGCTTGGTCAATACTGTTAAGTGCGTCGCTAGTGTTAGCTACTTCCTGCGCGCCCTTAGTGTAAGGCTTTTCAATTTTGTTAAGTTCTGCGTATGCGTCAATCGCTTTAAGTTCTGCCTTGTCTAGGTCTACAACGTCGCCTTTTACGTGGCCGTTTACGTGTTCGTTAAATGTTACTAATGCCATAATGTTATTTCCTTGTTTAAGTTCTATTGCGTAATTTAATAATATCATACAAACAAAAACAGGGCCTAAGCCCTGCTAATGTCCAGTTACGGTTTGCTTATTTTACTGCTGTAAGTTTTGCAAATGCCTCTGGTAGTACTGTTGCGCCGTCTGTGTAGTGAATAACGCGTACGCTAATCTTACTACGCTTAAAGTCGTCGCCCTCTGTACCGTAGTCTACTCTAATGCCGCCGCCGTCGGTAATAACGTACTTAGAAAAGTCGCCAAACCATACTTCGGTTTCGTTAGTTCCTGCGCCCAGGTTAGTAGGTAGGTTAGGGTCATACGCTACTGGTCGGCCCTTAATTTTGTCAGTATCGCCGTTAAAGTTGTCCAATAACGGGCGGTCGCTGGTGTCTTTAAGTCCGTCTAATAGGCCGCCTACGCTGTCTGCGCTAAAAAATGTACCGTTAGCGCGGTATGCTTTAGGCAATGCGCGGTAAAGGGTCATTATGTCGCCATAAGCCATTGCTGCGCCTGCTTGTGCTTTAACGTTTGCTGCTGGTAGTGTAGCCGTTCGGTAGCCGTTTGGCTTGCCTACGCCGTCGCCGTTTGTAAATGCTGCGTCCTCTAGGACCTGAATAGCTTGCGCAAACTGGTCTACTACTAACTTCCTAACGTCTGGGTTGCTTACTGTCTGTGCTAGCACTTCGTCAGTAAACTTACCAAAACCTACGGCCTTTTTAGGCTGCAAGGTAACAGTAGCCCATGTAGCGGTACTAAGTGTGGCCTCGTCGCCCTCAACTACCCAGTATGCTTGTACTAGTGCGTCCTCTGCCCCTAGTTTAATCTGTCCAACTACGTTGTTAATAACAGTTGCATACTTACGTATTTCGCTGGTAGCGTTAAGTTTCGTTAAAATAGTACTTTCAACAGTCAAAGGTACTAACCAACCGCCCTCTGCGGCTGTAACTGTGTCCTGGCCTGTAAGGTCTGCTGCTTTTCGTTCTGCAACAATCTCTTTTTCTACTTCGTCAAGTGCTGTTTTGTCGCGCTTGCTAAATGCTTTAAACCATTTAGTTTCTAATTCTGCTGCGTTCTTGGCTGCTGTAGCCTTTACGTCTTTCGTTCCATTTTCAATAACTGCGCCTTTGGCTTTAGCCTCGCGCGCCTGTTCTATTGCTTTTGCAACTAGGTCTTGCATTTTCATTTTCATAGCTGTAATTCCTTGTTTTACTAATATTTATTTCGTTATTTTTCTACTCTTTACTATCGTCCTCGGCAAGTGCGGCTGCTGCTGCGTCCGTTACTTGCTGTGCCTGTTCCTCTGTAAGGTCGTCTGGGTCTACTAGGTCCTCGTCGTCGTCGCCGTCCGTTCCACCTGGTTTGTCCCCAGGCTTACCGTTCGCGTCGTCGCCGTCCTCGTCGTCGCCCTTGCCGTCCTTACCCTCATCATCACTACCCGCGTCGTCGCCGCTAGTGTCTTGCAATTTTGCTACCTCGGTTTTAATGTCCTCAACTGCCCCAACTATTCCTGCCTGGTCTGCCCCGTCGCCGTTAATTGTGGTTTCAAGGGTCGCTAGCTTGTCGTTAATCGGCTGTAGCGCGTCAGTAATAAATTGTTGTAGTTGTTCCATGTTCTCTAATTTATCATCTTTGGCCAGGGTGCGCAAACCCTCTAGTTCTTTTTCCATAGCCTTTGCTAAAAATTGTGCGTCCTTTTTGCTTATGCTGCCGTCCTGGGCCGCTAGTAAAATAGCGTTAGGGTTAGCTGGTATAGGTACTATGCTAATTTCTAGCAATTCGTTTGTAGTCAGTTCGTTGTTGTCGTACTCATTGTTAATAAAGCCTACGCTAACAGTGTTTAAAATGCCCGCCTTAACCATTTCCCAAATAGTTTTAGCTTTGTCGTACATTTCTACGGCAAACTCAATAACCGCATACGTTTTGTCGCCGTCTGTGTATATCTCTACTGCCTTGCCTATAGGTAGGTCGTAGCTATCATGGCCAAACAAAATTACTGGGTTGGCCTTAAAGTTGTCCATGTTCCAACCGTCTTGCTTAATAATCTCGCCCTGGCGGTCTACGCTTTCGTCGCTAATAACAAACGTAGCCTGGTACTTGGCCTCGTTTATGCTGTTTGCTTTACTCTTGAAAAACTTAGTTAAATTGCGTTTCATAGTTTTTTTATACCCTCGCTATAATTTTATATTATCATATTTTCGTTAATATCGGTATTAACACACACCTACAACTACCATGTAGCGGCGCGCCTTTTACGCTATCGTAGCCAAACTTTAGCGTACCTGTCGTTTGCTTGCCCGCGTTCGTCGTATAATCTACGTTCAACTCGTCGCCTTTATTAAAGTAGTTTGTAGTAAGGTCTGTTATAGTCCCGTCCATTTCGGCGCAATAAATACATACGCGTTCGTCCTGGGCCGTATACCACCTTTTAGCCTCAACTACGCCGCTTTGCTGCCAGGCTGCAAGGTCCGCGTATGTCTGCGCCCTGGCGCTTTCGGTCCTGGCTATATTGTCGGCCCGTCTGGTGCTGGCGTAGCCTAGTGTCTGTTCAATTCTGGCCCGTAATTCAAATGTACTTTCGTTAGCGCTTATTCCCTCGGCCAGTGTTAGGCGTAATTGTTTCTCGGTTTCTTTATTAACGTCGCCGCCAACCTTGTTTGCTTTGTCGTTAAACCAGGTTTGTATATTCTTTTTGTACGGGTCAAAGGTCGGTACGTTTGCGCCATTGTATGCCAACTCTGCCATTGCGCTATAGCCTGTAGTCGTAATGATATTAAAGTAAAGCGGGCGTAATGCGTCGGCTAATTCTATTTCAAACCCTGCAAACTCGCTAAACAAAAACAACTGGTTAGGGTCAACTACTTTAGTTTTGGCCAGGGCCTTTAGCTTTTTCTGTACTGCGTTAGTGTCCAGGGCCTCGCTTAATATCTGGCGCTGCCTTTCAAATATAACTCTACACTTCTGTTTAAACTGCTGTTCAAATACGCTACTGTTTCGCAAATAGGCTTTGTATTTAGTTTCGCCGTAAACCTCTACCCACGTAGCGGGTACGTCAGAGGCTTTTTTTTTTCGTCTAGCGCCGCCTTGCCGCCGTCTGCTGCTGCTGGTGCTAATACTACATTGCCTGCCATGCCAATAGGTATAAGATTAGCTGGTAAGTACATTACGTTACCCTCGCCGCCTGGTAATTCCTCAAGGCCGTATTGCTTACGTACTTCGTCAATAGTCGCCCAGGTGTTAACTGCTGCGGTTGCCTCTTTTAGTTTGCCCTCTAGGTCCTCTGGTACAATCGGGTCTGTATAAAACTCTAGGCTGGGGTCAACTAGCTTAACTAGGCGGGTGTTAAGCAATTCTAGGTACTGTTCTACACGTGGCTTAACTGCGTATTTAGCTAGGTTGTATTCGCTAGCGTCCATGTTGCTACGGTTTGCTGCGTCTGTGTCGCCTAGCATTGCGCCGCTAACAAAGAAAAATGCCAGTATTTCTTTACGTGTAAACTGCTGGCTGGCCAAAAAGTCCATTTCTTTTTGCGTTAGCATAAATGGTTTAATCGTAGCGCCCTCTACAATTAAAGGCTTGTGCGCGTTCTCTACGCCCGTAAATGCCTCGTTAAAACTCTGTTTAAAGCGTTCGTATGCCTCGTCTGCCATTTCGCCTGGTGTTTCAACAACCACGCTAGGGCGGGCGCTGTTAGCAAAAAACCGCCTGTTATATTCCTTTGCCTGGGTGTCTGTGTCAATCGTACTAGCCGCTGCTGCAATAACGCCGCGCCCTTTGTAAGGGTTTCTAGGGTCTGGGCTAATGTCGCGTAGTACCTCAAAAACTGTATAGCTTTTGTTGCCGTTCTTTACTTTGCTGTCGTCCCAGGTGCTACCTAGTTCAAACTCTGTAGTATGCGCTGGTAGTACGTGTAATGCCGCTGGTATTTTGTCGCGGTCCTCGTCCATTTTCAGTTCGTAGGCCTCGCCTGTCATGTTCATATAGGTAAAATGTAGTTTGCGTAATTGCTTGCCTGTCAAAAATACGTTTGGCCGTTCTATAAGGTCCAGTAGTTTATGTTCTGGTACGTCGTCAAAACCTTGTTTAGGGTTTCGTCTGCGTAGCTTAATCTCAATGTTAGCTGCTGCAATACAAATAATTTCGTTGGCCTGCCATACTGCGCCTACGTTAGCCTCTAGTTGGCTGGCCTTGCTGCCATAACGGTTAATAAGGTTGCTGCTGTTTAGGCCGCTTAATGCTGGTAGGTTTTGTATGTATTCCTTGCGGTTTACTAGCGGCGTACCTCTAAGTGCTTTTACTGCGTTTTCTATTCGTCCCATGTTATAACGTCCTCACTCTAAATACTTTTTCTTTTTCCTCTTTCGTAGCTAGTCCAATACTCCAAAAACTATCGCCATGCCCTAACTCGCTTTCCATTGCGTGTAGGTCGCTAGTAACCGCTAAAACTTGGTCAGTCTGTCGCATGTCGTTTAGTAGTGTAATTCTACTGCTTGTTACTAGTGCGTCTATTCCTGCTGCCATTGCGTTTTTACTCTTTAAGTTAAATATTATAGGTTTAAATATTCTAAGTTGTTCGGGCGTTGCTTTTTCCGTAAATGCCTCAAACTCGCCTCTAGTATTATCGTACCGTAATACATCTAAATTGTATAGCGCTGCAATGTTTAATAAATAGTCCCACTGGTTATTATAGTTCATGCCGTCCAACCATGCGCTAAAAAGTTGCTTATACACGTAAAGGCCCTCGCCATTTTTCCAACGTTCAAATATTGCCAGGTGGCTAGGGTGTCTGTGCTTACCAATATCCAGGCCGCCTACTACCTCATGTTCGCCGTCATAGCTGCGCTGTTCCTCTAGGTGTTCGTCTATCACTGTTAGCAATCGTTCGCGGCTTATGTAACTGTCCTCGCTGTAGGCTGGCTTTGCGCGGTATTCCTGGTTAAATGTCTTTTCGCCAATGGTTTTGCGTATGTCCTCTAGTTCGTCGTAGCTGGTCCACTCTGGCCAAAGTGCAATGCGCTTAACCTCGTCCTGCATAGCGTCCTGTATGCGTACGTCCCATTTATTCTGTAAACTAGTGTCGTAAAAAAAGTCCTCGTAAGTTTGCGGCGTTCCAACAATTCTACATTTTCCGCCCTTATTTACCATAGGGTATATTTCGGTTTTAATAACGCGGTTAATTTTCTTAATCACTGTAGGCGCTAGCTTGTTCTCTGGGTCGCGTAGCGGGTCGTCTACGTAAATGCGGTCTGCATGTATACCACGCTTAAAGGCCAGTAGGCCCGCTGGGTTGCAAGTGTAGGTGTTGCCGTTATGCTGGTAGGCTAGTATGCCCTCTGCCTGGGTTTTGTCGTCGTGTACGTCTACAAAAAAAGGGTTGCGCCTAATCATAAGTTTAAGTTTTTTAAGGTGGTAGCTACTAAGGTCGGTATTGTAACTAAAGTACCAGGCCTCTAGGTCGCGTTCGGCTGTAAAAATATCGTACATTATTTCGGCGTATAGTCTGGTGCTTTTAAAGTGTCCACGCGCTGTTACGTCCATAGTCCAGGGTTTTTGTTCCATGCGCTGCGCTACGTCGGTTACGTAGTCGCCACTAACAAAGTCGCCGCCAAAACTAGCGCTAAATACATTGTTAACAAAAAAGGTAAAGCCGCCAGGCCGTCTACAGCGTCGGCGTACTAATTCAATCTGGGCTAGTACTACTTCTGCCTTACTCGGCTGTATCGTCGTCTGTTCCACTTAATGCCTCGCCCATTGCTAATGCAATTCGTTTTACGTCCGTTTCGTCCATGCGGTCTAATATTGTTTGGCCGTTGCTTTTAAGGTCTATGTTTTTGTTAGGTGTTCCAAAGGCCCTGTTTAATAGGCTGTCAATCGCCATATTGTTAGCTGGCTTTGTACTAAGGTAATAGTATTCGCTGTCGTCATTGTCTAGCGTTTCGTCCAGGTATTGTTTAATAATTTCCAGGTCTGTAACGGTTTCTGTTCGCCTAGTGCTTTTACCGTTCTTGTCTGTGCTGGTAATGGTAACAAATAAATACTGTTCACCAGTGGCCAGGCTAGCTTGTGCGTTAAATAATCTGTCTGCGTGGTTTTCTACCCGCCGCCTAAAACCCTCTAGTACCGCCTCGCGTTCCCTGGTCTTTTTAGTCTTAGTGCCTTTAGGTATGC